>NZ_JBEPAK010000017.1:0-45499 GCF_040298565.1 Kitasatospora sp. NPDC001539
GCCCGCCCATGCCCCCGTGCCGCGCATGCCCCCCGTGCCGCCCGTGCGGCCAGTGCCGCCCGTGCCGCCCGTGTGCACGCCGACGACCCGGGACAAGGAAGTGACCGGCCGGTAGGGTGACGGCGCAGGACACGGCGAACCGGAACGGGGCGGGCAGATGGCCAGCGGCAGCAGCACGAACGGCGGCGACGGCGGCAGCGGCGGCACCCGCGAGGGGACGGGCTTCTTCGCCTCCGTGGCGGACACCGCCGAGCGACTCGCCGCGACCGGCTACCTGGCCTCCACCGCCGTGGCCACCACCGTCTACCTCGCCGACCGGCTCGGCAAGCCGCTGCTGGTCGAGGGCCCCGCCGGGGTCGGCAAGACCGAACTCGCCAAGGCGGTGGCCGAACTCGGGCGGGCCCGGCTGGTCCGGCTGCAGTGCTACGAGGGCATCGACGAGGCCCGCGCGCTGTACGAGTGGAACCACGCCAAGCAGCTGCTGCGGATCACCGCCGGTCGGGACGAGGGCTGGGACCAGGCCCGCACCGACATCTTCGGCGAGGAGTTCCTGCTCACCCGCCCGCTGCTGACCGCCATCCGCGGCGAGGACCCCACCGTCCTGCTGATCGACGAGATGGACAAGGCGGACGTCGAGGTCGAGGCGCTGCTGCTGGAGGTGCTCAGCGACTTCCAGGTGACCGTCCCCGAACTCGGCACCATCACCGCGACCCGCAGGCCCTTCGTGCTGCTCACCTCAAACGCCACCCGGGAACTCTCCGAGGCGCTGCGCCGCCGCTGCCTCTTCCTCCACCTCGACTACCCGGACGCCGAGTTGGAGCGCCGGATCGTCCGGCTCAAGGTGCCCGGCCTGGACGACACCCTGGCCGCCTCCGTGGTCCGGGTGGTCGGCGCCCTGCGGGCGATGGAGCTGCGCAAGGCGCCGTCCGTCGCCGAGACCGTCGACTGGGCCCGCACCCTGCTCGCCCTCGGCGCGGACACCCTGGACGACACGGTGGTCCGGGACACCCTCGGGGTGATCCTCAAGCACCAGGACGACGTCCGGAGGGCCGCCCAGAAGCTCTCCCTCGCATGACGGCGCCGCAGGCCGCCGACCCCGCCGCCCGGCTGACCGGCCTGGTCCGCGCCCTGCGCGGGCACGGCCTGCGGATCGGCCCCGCCGAGACGGTGGACGCCGCCGCCGTGCTGGACGTGCTCGGCTTCACCGACCGCGAGCAGATGCGGGCCGGACTGGCGGCCGCCCTGCTCCGCTCGGACGGCCAACGGCCGGTCTTCGACGCCGCCTTCGACCTGTTCTTCCCGCGCGGCGTCGGCACCCCCGAGGCGCTGCGCACCGACCCGCCGCCGGTGCCGGACGACCCCGAGCCACCGCGGTTCGGCCGCCCCGACCCGCTCCGCGAACAGCTGCGCGAACGCCTCGCCGCCGCCCTGGCCGCCGACGACCGCGCCGCCCAGGCGCGTCTGGCCGCCGAGGTGGTGGAGGCCTTCGGCCGGTACGGCACCGGCGGCACGCCCGGCTCCGACGGCTGGTCCGCCCACCAGGCACTCGGTCGGCTCTCCCCCGAGACGCTGCTCGCCCGGGTCCTCGCGGCGCTGCGCGACGCCGCGCTGCGCGAGGCGGCCCTGCGCGAAGCCGCCCTCCGCGAGGCCCCCGGTGCGGACGGCTCCGCCGCCGACGTCTCCGACCGCGTCCTCGCCGACGAGATCCGCCGCCGCATCCAGGGTTTCCGCGCCCTGGTCACCGGCGAGGCCCGCCGCCGCGTCGCCGAACGGCAGGGCGCCGAGCGGATCGCCGAACGCGCCGTCGCCCCCACCCCCGACCGGATCGACTTCCTCTACGCCGGCCGCGACCAGCTCGCCGAACTGCGCCGCACCGTCCACCCGTTGGCCCGCAAGCTGGCGACCCGGCTGGCCGCCCGGCGCCGCCGCGCCGCCCGGGGAAGGATCGACCTGCGCCGCACCCTGCGCCGCTCGCTCGGCACCGGCGGGGTGCCGCTGCGCCCGGCGTACCGGCTGCGCCGCCCGGCCCGGCCGGAGCTGGTGCTGCTGTGCGACGTGTCCGGCTCGGTGTCGGGCTTCGCGGACTTCACGATGCTGCTGGTGCGGGCCATGAGCGAGCAGTTCAGCAAGGTCCGGGTGTTCGCGTTCGTCAACCGCACCGCCGAGGTCACCGAGTTGCTGCGGGACGCCGACGCGGACCCGGCCCGGCTGGCCGCCCGGATCCTCACCGAGGCCGGGGTGACGGGCCACCACGGCAACAGCGACTACGGCTCCGCACTCGGCGAGTTCGCCGACCACCACCTGGACGCGGTCGGCCCGCGCACCTGTGTGCTGGTCCTCGGCGACGCCCGCACCAACCACCGCGACCCCAACCTGGCCGCGCTGCGCCGGATCGCCGACCGCGCCCGGCGGGTGTTCTGGCTCAACCCCGAGCCGCCGGCGCTCTGGCCGACCGGCGACTCCGCCGCGCTCGGGTACGCGGACGTCGTGGAGATGCACTCCTGCCGCAACGCCCGCCGGCTCGGCGAGCTGATCGCCCGGCTGCTGCCGGTGTAGGGCGCGCCCGGCGGAGGCCGCCGAACGCGCCCGGGCCGGCTCAGTCGAGGGACTTCAGGAAGCCGAGCAGTGCCTCCGTCACCTCGGCCGGGCGCTCCTGCTGCGTCCAGTGGCCGGTCTCCGGCAGCCGGACGTGCCGCTGCAGCCGGGGTGTCACCTCCGTCAGCAGGTGGGCCATCACCTCCGGCGGGATCATCGCGTTGACCAGGTCCTGCTCACCCGCCACGTACAGCGCGGGCACGTCGATCCGCTTGCCGGCGAACGCCGCCATCAGCTCGTTGTTCCGGTCGATGTTGCGGTACCAGTTGAGCCCCCCGGTGAAGGCGCGCTCGCCGTGCAGGGCGTAGTCGGCCGCGAACGCGTCGAGGTCCGCCTCGGTGAGCCAGTCCGGCAGCCGCGACGGCTCCGGGATGGTGTCCAGCAGCTTGGCGCCCTCGGGAACGACCCAGGGCCGCGGCTCTCCGTCGGGCTGGACGCCGCAGAGGATGCGGCGCAGGCTGGCCCGCACGTCGGCCGCCAACTCGGCGTCGGCGCGGCCCGGCTCCTGGAAGTAGATCTGGTAGAAGCCCTCGCCGAAGTTCTCCCGGGCGGCCTGCAGCGGTCCGGGCCCGGCCGGCAGCGGCGGCACGCTCAGTCCGGCCACGCCGCGCACCAGGTCGGGCCGCAGCGCGGCGGTGGCCCAGGCGACCGGCGCACCCCAGTCGTGCCCCACCACGACGGCCCGCTCCTCGCCCAGTGCGCCGATCAGCGCCGTCACGTCCCCGACGAGGTGCAGCAGGGAGTAGGCGTCCACGTCCTCGGGCTGGGAGCTGCGGGCGTAGCCGCGCTGGTCCGGGGCGACCACCCGGTAGCCGGCCTCGGCGAGCGGGGCGAACTGGTGCCGCCAGGAGTACCAGCTCTCCGGGAAGCCGTGCAGCAGCAGGACCAGCGGCCCCTCCCCCTGTTCCGCGAGGTGCAGCCGGACGCCGTTCACCTCGACGTGGCTGTGCTTGATCGCGTCGTTCACATCCGCTCCCCGGTCGGGCTCGACAGAAAGGTCAGTTCGAATCCGACCCTTCCCAGCGCGGCGCGTCCGGAACCCCCTCTCCTCGTCACCCGGCCACGCGAAGCGGCCGAGGCCGCCCCGGTGTTCCGGGACGGCCTCGGCCTCGGGCTACGACATCGAACCGATCGGGCGTCAGTTCACCGTGTAGCTGTACGGGATCGCGGCGAGCACCGAACCGGTGGTGCCCAGCGCGTTGTTGGCGGTCGGCACGAAGCTCGGGCCCGACACCAGGTAGAGCACACCCTTGACCGTGCTGCCCTTCGGGCCGGTCGGGGTGACGGTCACCTGCAGCGACCCGGTGGCGCCGGGCGCGACGGTCACCGGCTTGGCGGCCAGGGCGGAGGCGTCGACACCGGAGGCGTACGGGTCACCGGTGCTGGAGGCCAGCGCCGGGTCGAACGCCAGGGTGTGGGCGGTGGCGCTGATCGTGGAGGTGCCGGTCGGGGCACCGCCGTTGCCGAACGGGCCGATCTGCTGGACGAAGGTGCCCCAGGAGCCGGGGACGACCGGCTGCTCGGCGCTGCCCTTGTCGGTGACGACCGAGATGGTCGAGCCGTCCTGGGCCTTCTTGAGGTCACCGAACAGGTCCGGCGAGCCGGTGGTGGCGCTCAGCTCGATCTGCGCCGGCGTCGAGGACGCCGCCACGGCCTTGAGCTGGTCGGTGCCCGGGGGCACCAGGAAGCCGGGCACCGAGGAGGTGAGGCTCAGCGGCAGGTTGACGGAGGCCGAGGCGCCCTGCGGCACGAGCGGCAGGTCGACCCGCTTGTCCAGCCGGGCGTCGGCGGCGATCCGCTGGGTGGCGCCGGTGGTGTTGGTGTAGTTCACCTGCACGGTGACCGGCTTGCCGGCCGCCAGCTTGGTGCGGGCGTCGTTCGGCAGACCGGCCGCGGTGGCCTGGTCGCGGTTGAACGCGATGGTGCCGGTGAAGTCCTGGGCGAGCTCCTGGCCGCTGACCGGGCCGAGGACGTTCAGGACGAACCGCCAGTGGCCCTCGGCCGGGTTGACGGTGGTGGCCGAGACGCCGTTGCCGGTGCCGGTCAGGTTGCCCTGGGCGTCGAACAGCCCGTTGCCCTCGATGTCGATCGGGGTGCCGTTCGGGCTGATCAGCGCGCCCTGCATGAGCAGGTTGGCGTCCTTGGCGACGGTGACGCCGACCCGTACGTCCTTCTGGCCCTTGGGCACGTCGAAGCCGTAGGTGAAGCTCTGCGTCGGCGAGGAGCCGCGGCCGTTGCCGCCGGTGATGGTGCCGGTGAAGGTGCCGGTGCCGTTGGTGACCGGGACGAGGCTGCGCAGGATGACCGGAACGCTGGTGGTGCGGCCGTTCGAGCTGGAGACGGTGACCGCCTCGCTCGAGTCGCCGCTGGTCGCCGGGGTGGTGACCTGGACCTTCAGCGTCTTCGTCTGACCGGGCCGCAGCTCGGTGCTGTTCGGGCTCACCGCGCCGGCCGGGACCGCGCGCTGGGTGGAGGTGCCGAGCTGGACGTCACCGGTGTAGCCGGCCTTGCCCGAGGGCGTGTAGAGGATCGCGGTCCACTCGCCGGCCACCGGGTGCGGGACGTCCACCAGGCCGTAGTTGGCCGGAGTGGCGCCGCCCTGCGGACGGGTGTTGGTCTCGAAGCGGCCCGACGGGTCGAGCAGCGTCATGCGGACCACCGGCCCGTTGGTGACCGGGTTCGGGCCGCCGTGCCAGGCGATCGACGCCGCGAGGCGGTCGGCGCCGGCCGGAACGGTGAACTTGACCTGCTTCTGGACCCAGTCGGCACCGTTGGTGGCGTACTTGAAGGTGTCCTTGGCCGACGAGTCCAGCTTGACGGTCTGCTGGTCGGCGGCCAGCGGCGCGAAGCTGCGGGTCGCGGCGCTCACCGTCTGGGGCTCGTCACTGGTGTTGGTGACGGAGACCTCGGCGGTGTGGGTCGAGCCCGGGGTGCCGGAGATGCTCAGCTGGCCGGTGTCGACCACCACGGTCCTGGCGCCGTCGGTGCCGTCGCCGTCGTCGTAGCCGCGGGCGGCCTCGACGGCGGCCCGGACGTTCAGCAGACCGGCGCCCTGCTCCTCGGCCGGGACGCCGAGGTCGGTGGCCGTACCGGTGAGGAACTTCTTCACCAGGGCCGGGGAGGGCGAGTCGCCGCCGTGGGTGTCGCGGTAGGCCTGGATGACCAGGGCCGCCGCGCCGGTGACGAACGGGGCGGACTGGCTGGTCCCGCCGAAGGGCTGGATCGGCGAGGGCTTGCCGTTGAAGCCGGTGCAGTCGGTGTACTTGGTGGTGTCGGGGGTGCACAGCGCCCAGTCCGACTCGCCCGGGGCGACCAGGTCGACCGTCCGGCCGGCCTGGGTGAAGCCGCCCGAGGACAGCGCGGAGATGCGGCTGTTGCTCCAGGTCTTGTTGGAGAACTGGGAGGCCGCGTAACCGGTCTGCTGGTAGTTCTGGTTGTCCGTCGAGGCGCCGACCGAGATCACGTTCGGGTCGGTGGACGGGGTGCCGATGGTGCCGCTCAGGCCCGCGTCACCGGAGGAGACGGAGACCGTGACCCCGGCCTTGACGGCCTGGTCGTTGAAGAGCGAGATGGTGTCGTGCGCGCCGCTGTCCGGGGTGACGTTGCCGCCGAAGGACTCGTTCAGCACGTCGACGTGGGCGACCCGCACCGCGTAGTCGATGGACTGCAGGATCGACGAGTTCGACATGATCTCGCCGCCGGCCTTCAGGGCGACCAGGTCCGCGTCCGGGGCCAGGCCCTTGATGCGGATGTTGCAGCCGGCCGGAAGCGGGTGCGAGGGGTTGACGAACTGCGAGAGGTCGTAGGTCTGGCGGCCCTGGGCGATGACCGCCGAGGCGTCGCCGAAGGCCTCGGCGGCACCGGTCGGCGCGCCCCAGCCGTCACCCGCGAAGTCCTGGTAGTCGACCACGGCGTGCGAACCGTCGGCCCGGATGAAGTCCGGGTTGTCCGGGTCGAGGCCGTCGGCGATGTAGGCGACCTTGACCCCCTTGCCGGTGGCGAGGTCGGCAGCACCGGGCTGGCCGTTGCCGGTCACGCCGTGCACCGAGTAGAGGCCCTCGGGCTCCAGCAGCGGCTTCGACGGGTCCGCGGGGCAGACCGCGTTGGTCGCGTTCTCCTCGGCCTGGCCGTTGCTGCCCGGAACGGCCTTCGGAGCGGCGCCGGCCTTGGCCGACGGCGCCGCGGCCGCCTCCGCGTCCTTCTTCGCCTTGGTCGCGGCGACCGGGGCCACCTGCACCTGGGTGTCCGCCACCACGGCGGCGACCGCCGGGTCGGCCTGCAGCTTGGCGCGCAGCGCCGGGCTCACCGTGGCAGAGAAGGCGTTGCCGACCACGAAGCTCTTGATGTTGGTGCCGCCGTTGGCCTTGACCGTCGCCAGCAGCGGTGCCTGCGCGCCGGCGGTCTTCTGCTCGCGGGCGCCCAGGTGGCCGTGGTCGGCCGGGGCGTCCGCTATCTGGTCCTTCAGGATCACGATCACCGGCGCCGGCGCCCCGTCCGCGGACGCCGCCTGGGCGTTCTGCGGATCCTGGGCCGGAGCCGCGTCGGCGATGGTCCCGAGGCTCAGGACCATGGACGCGGCGGTGATCGTGACGGCGGCTGCAAGCTGGGTCTTCCGCCAGCCGATCAATGGACATCCTTTCGTCTGATGAGACGTCAGGTTGCGCGGCCCAGCGTACGCGGATCCTGGTCGGACGCGTGGTTGCTCCGGACCGCGCGTCCCGACAGCGGACGCATTCCAGCGCATCCGCCAGGACCCCGACAAGGGGGGAAATTCCCATCAGAAAGTAAAAATGACCATCGGCTAGTAAAATTAACAGTATGAATCCCGCCGAGTCCGTCCCTTTTTCACCGATCAGAGCCGGTCAGAGACGGTCGAAACCAGCGGTCGAGGCGGCGGAAATGCACGTGGCGGACTCTCGACACTGGCGGAACACCGCCACTTCCGACCCCGTGGATTCCCGCGCGCAGCCTATTTGTCGACACTTCGACACTTCGCCGACACCTCGACCGTCCTTCCCGGCCGGCCGCGGGTGAAACGCGGATATCAGGACCGGGCCGCCAGCCGCTCCTGAGCGTCCGCCAGGTCCTCGGCGGTCGGCGCGTCGTCCTGGGTGAGCCGGTGGCGCCAGTACCCGGTGAAGTCGATCTGCGACTTCGCCACCCCCCACTCCTCCACCAGGCGGCGGCGCAGCGCCCGCACCGCCCCCGCCTCCCCGGCCAGCCAGACGAGGGGATCGCCCGCCGGCGGCTCGGCGCCTCGGAAGGCCGCCGCCAGCGCGGCGCCGGGGGCGGCGCCGTCACGGTGGACCCACCGCACCTCCAGGTCGGCACGGCTCACCAGCTCCTGACGCTCCGCCGCGTCGGCGACCTCGATCCAGGCCAGCGCCCGCACCGCCGCGGGCAGCGCCTCCAGCAGCGTCGCCAGGGCGGGCAGCGCGGTCTCGTCCCCGGCCAGCAGCACCCAGTCGGCGGCCGCCGCGGCCTCGGCGAACGGCACCGGCGGGGCGTACAGCGCGGACGGGCCGACCATGCCGAGCCGGTCCCCCGGCGCGGCCCGCAGCGCCCACGCGGCGGCCGGTCCGGTGCTGCCGTGCAGCACGAAGTCGATCTCGATCCGGCGGGTGCCGGGCTGCCGGCGGCGCAGGGTGAAGCTGCGCAGCAGCGGGCGCTCGGCCTCGGGGATCGCCAGGTAGGCCCGGTACCAGCCCATCGGGTCGTCCTGCTGCGCGGGCAGCACCGGCTCACGCTGCCCGGGGCGCGGGAAGCACAGCTTGAGCTGCTGGTCGGGCGTGCCGCCGACGTCGTCGGCCAGGGCTTGGGCCTCGAAGGTGATCCGGGCGGTGCGCGGAGTGATCCGGCGGACCGCCACGACGTCGAGGACGGTGACGGGCAGGGTCATCGCGGGGCTCCTTCGATCGGTAACCTTACGGCATAAAGCATTGCTTGGTGAGGATACTTTACGCCATAAGGAGATCTGGATGACCGTCTACGCCGGGCAGGGCGACCCCCGCCGCTCGCTCACCCTGCTCTGGGGAGCGCCCGAGGAGGTGCGCACCGGGCGGAGCGGCCCCAAACCGGGCCTGAGTGTGGACGCGATCGTGTCCGCCGGAATCGCCGTGGCGGACGCCGACGGGATGGCCGCACTGTCCATGCGCGCCGTGGGCGAACGGCTCGGCCGCACCGCGATGGCGCTCTACACGTACGTCCCCGGGAAAGCCGAACTGCTGGACCTGATGCACGACCGGGCACTCGCCGAACTGCCCGGCGGAGCAACGGCGTTCGACGACTGGCGGGCGGCCGTCACCAACTGGGCGGAGCAGCTGTACGACTGTTACCTGCGCCACCCCTGGATGCTCCAGGTCTCGCAGGCGCGCCCCGTCCTCGGCCCCGCGGAACTGGCGGCGATGGAGCGCCTGTTGACCGCGCTCCAACCGGCCGCGCTTTCACCGGAGCGGCTGCGCGGGGCGGTCGCAGCGCTCTGGCAGTTCGTCCGCGGCACGGCCGCCGCCACCGCCGACGCCCGCGGCGCGGCAGCCGCCACCGGCATCGCGGACGAGGACTGGTGGGCCGCCCGCTCGGCCCGACTGGCCGAGCTCGCACCGGACTTCCCCGAGCGCTTCCCCCTGCTGACCGCGTTGCAGAGCGCCACCGGCGGAGCCCCCGAGGACAGCGGCCGGGAGGTCTTCCGCACCGGGCTCGCGGTGCTGCTCGACGGCGTGGCGGCCGGAGCCCCGGGCCAGGGCGCCCGGGACAGGGCCCCGGACATGGCCGCGGACACAACCCCGGACAGCCCGGACACGGCCTAATCCTGGCGGGCCGCCGGAATCGACAGCAGCACGCCGAGCACCAGCAGGGCCGCGTACCCCACCGTCTCGTGGCCGGCCGGCACCAGGAGGCGGACGAAGCCGAACAGCCGGAAGCCCCCGAGGCGGTCGGCCAGCAGGCCGGAGCCGCCGCCGAGGATCAGTACGAAACCGAGGTAGCCGAGCAGGGTCTTCATGGCACCGAGCCTAGGAACTCCGCCCCCGCCGGTTCATCCGACTTTCGGCGTGGACCGGGGACACCAAAGTCGCGGGCGCCGCTCCCCGCGCTCCCCGGTGCGGTTTCTCCGGACGGAGCAGCAGGCGCGGCGGGCCGACGCCGGCGCCGGTACGTTCGCGGTGTGCAGTCAAAGCGCGTGCAGCAGAAGTCACTTTCCGTCACCGGGATGGCCGCCGCCTCCGCGGCCTCCGCCCTGGTGCTCGCCGTCGCGGCCCCCGCCGCGTTCGGCGGCGGCGGAGGTCTCGGCAGCCCCGCCACCTCCGGCAGCTCCGGCAGCTCCGCCCGGGACGCCTCCGGCGTCGTCGGCGGCGAGCGCCTCGGCCGGTCGGACGTCCAGGTCGCGCCGCTGACCGGTGCGCCCGCCCTGCCCGCCGGGCTGAGCGGCCGGTCCTGGCTGGTCGCCGACGCGAACACCGGCGAGGTGCTCGCCGCCCGCGACCCCCACCGGCCGCTGCCGCCGGCCAGCACCCTCAAGATGCTGTTCGCGGACACCGTGCTGCCCAAGCTCGACCGCTCGCTGGAGCACAAGGTCACCGCCGCCGAGCTCGCCGACCTCGGCGCCGGCAGCAGCCTGGTCGGCGTCAAGGAGAACCTGCCGTACCGGGTCGAGGACCTCTGGCGGGGCGTCTTCCTCAGCTCCGGCAACGACGCCGTGCACGTCCTGGCGAACATGAACGGGGGCGTCCGGCAGACCGTCGCCGAGATGCAGGCCCGCGCGCAGTCCCTCCAGGCGAAGGACACCAAGGTCGTCTCCCCCGACGGCTACGACATGGACGGGCAGGTCTCCTCGGCCTACGACCTGACCCTGTTCGCCCGCGCCGGGCTGCGCAACGCCGACTTCCGTTCGTACTGCTCCACCCGCACCGCGCGCTTCCCCGGCGGTGTGGACAAGACCACCGGCCAGCGCACCTCCTTCGACATCGCCAACACCGACCGGCTGCTCGGCAAGTACCCCGGCCTGATCGGCGTCAAGAACGGCTACACCACCAACGCGGGCGCCACCTTCACCGGCGCCGCCGAACGCAACGGACGCACCCTGCTGGTGACGGTGATGCACCCGGAGGCGCAGGGCACCGTCTACGACGAGGCCGCCAGCCTGCTGGACTGGGGCTTCGCCGCGGCCGGGAAGGTCCAGCCGGTCGGGCGGCTGGTCGATGACCTCGGCGCCCCGAAGGCCGGCTCCCCCGGCGCCTCGCCCGGTGCCGCGGAAGCCGAGGCCGACGCCCAGGTGCCGCCGTGGGCCCGCACGCCCGTGCTGCACAGCGGGCCCGGCCTCGCCCCCGTCCTCTGGTCGGCCGGCCTCCTCGGTGCCGTCCTCGCCGCCTGGGGCACCGCCCGCGCCGCCCGCCACCGCAGCCGCACCGCACCGGCGGCCGGGGCGGCCCCCACCGGCGGCGCCGTCGCGATCGGCCACACCGGTGTCAGCGGCCGCCGCAGCCGCCGCCTGTCCCGCCGTGTCCGCGCCGTCCTGCACGGCCGCCCCCGCCGCAGGCACTGACCCGCGGGCCGCTCCCTCTACACTCGGGCCATGACCACGCCCGACCCCGCCGCCGCGGACCGGCTCGCCCGGATCGTCAGCCTCTCCTCCGGGAGCTATCTGCTCGTCACCACCTACCGGAAGGACGGCACCGCGGTGCCGACCCCGGTCTGGGTGGTGCGCGACGGGGACGCGCTCGGCATCTGGACCGTCGCGGACTCCTGGAAGGTCAAGCGGATCCGCAACCGCGCGGACGTCCTGGTCGGCCCGTGCGACGTCAAGGGACGGCCGACCGGCCGCCAGCACCCGGCGACCGCCGAGATCCTCGGCCCCGAACGCACCGCCGCCTACCGCACCCTGCTGCGGCAGAAGTACGGCCTGCTCGGCGTGCTCACCCTGCTCGGCAGCCGGCTGCGCCGGGGCGAGCGCGGGACCGTCGGCATCCGCATCACCCTGGCCTGACCGGGCCCGGCACCCGCCCGCGCTGCCGAGCGGCGAGCGAGCTGGCAGGCTTGGCGGTCATGGACGAGAACGAGGCCGCGCCGCCGCCCCTCCTGGTGGTGGACGGCGCGAACGTGGTCGGGTCGGTGCCCGACGGCTGGTGGCGCGACCGGCTCGGCGCCGCCGAGCGGCTGCGGGACTCCCTGGTCCCGCTCGCCGCCCGGGGCCTGCCCGAGCTGCCCGGCCCGGTGGAGGTGGTCCTGGTGGTGGAGGGCGCCGCCCGGGGCGTGGCCGCCCTGCCCGAGGTGCGGGTGGTCGCGGCGAGCGGCAGCGGGGACGACCGGATCGTGGAGCTGGTCCGCGCGGCCCGCGCCGAACACCCGCAGCGGCCCTGCCTGGTCGTCACCGCCGACCGCGAACTCCGCTCCCGCGTCGGCGCGCTGGGCGCAGCCGTGGCCGGCCCGCGCAGTGTGCGGCCCTGACCCCGGTTCCACGTCCGCTGCAGCGTCGCCCGCGTGGCGTGTCGACCCTTCCGTGCGGTGCCCTGCACGCGAGGTGATCGCACGGCGGGGCCGACCGACAGTGGCGGGTGTCACCTCGGGAATCCCCGGACGCACGGGAACCACGCGCGATCTCCGCCCGACTGCTGGGGGGTGAGTGCGAAATCGCCGGGTGTCCGGCCGTCGAGTGTGCTGGTGGGGTTCGCCCTGCTGCTGGTGGTGGTGTTCGCGGTGGCGTACGGGGTGGGCCGGCAGGCGGGGCCGGTGGCGCCCGGGCTGCGGCCGAGCGGCGGGGGCGGTGCCTCGCCGGGCGCGGGTGGGCACGACATGGGCGGGATGCGGTGAGCCGGGTCACGGAGGCGGGCGCCGTGGTGTCCACCGATCTGGCGGTCGGCGGGATGACCTGCGCGGCGTGCGTGAGCCGGGTGGAGAAGCGGCTGGCCCGGATCGACGGGGTCACCGCGGGGGTGAACCTGGCCACCGGCCGCGCCCGGGTGCTGCACCCGGCCGGGGTGTCCGTCGCCGACCTCGTGGCCGCGGTCGAACGGGCGGGCTACACCGCGGAGTTGGCCCCCGAGGAGCCGTCCGCCGGGCCGCCCGGGGAGGAGCCGGACGAGCGCCGCCGCCTGCTGGTGACCGCACTGGCGGCCGTCCCGGTGCTGGTGGTGTCGATGGTGCCCGCGGCGCAGTTCACCGGCTGGCAGTGGGTGTGCTTCCTGCTGGCCCTCCCGGTGGTGACCTGGGGTTCGGCCGGGTTCCACCGCCGGGCCTGGCAGGGGTTGCGGCACGCCGCCGCGACCATGGACACCCTGGTCAGCCTGGGGGTGCTGGCCTCCTTCGGGTGGTCCGCGTACGCGCTGCTCCTCGGCGGGGCCGGGCGGTCGGGCATGCGGATGCCCTTCTCGCTCACCGCCGACGGCGCCGGCACCGCGCACGTCTACCTGGAGGCGGCGGTCGGTGTGCCGCTGTTCGTGCTGGCCGGGCGACTGCTGGAGGGCCGGGTGCGGCGGCGCAGCGGCTCCGCGCTGCGGGCGCTGGCCGAGCTGGGAGCCAAGCAGGTGTGCGTCCGGGCGGCGGACGGCGAGGAACGGCTCATTCCGATCGAACGGCTGCTGCCCGGGCAGGAGTTCGTGGTGCGCCCGGGCGAGCGGGTGGCCACCGACGGCGTGGTGGTCGAGGGCGGTTCGGCACTGGACCTGAGCCTGTTGACCGGCGAGAGCGTGCCGGTCGAGGTCGGCCCGGGCGACCGGGTGGCGGGGGCGACGGTGAACGTCGGCGGCGCGCTGGTGGTCCGGGCGACGGCGGTCGGGGCGGACACCCAACTGGCCCGGATCACCGCGCTGGTGGCGGACGCCCAGGCCGGCAAGGCGCGTGCCCAGCGGTTGGCGGACGCGGTGGCCGGGGTGTTCGTGCCCTGCGTGCTGACGGTCGCGGTCTGCGTGCTGGGCTTCTGGCTGGGGGCCGGCGCGGCCCCGCAGGCAGCGGTCACGGCGGCGGTCGCGGTGCTGGTGGTGGCCTGCCCGTGCGCGCTGGGCCTGGCGACCCCGACCGCGCTGCTCGCGGCGACCGGACGCGGCGCCGAACTGGGGGTGCTGGTGCGCGGTCCGGAGGTGCTGGAGAGCCTGCGCCGGGTGGACACCGTGGTGTTGGACAAGACCGGCACCCTCACCACCGGGCGGATGGAGGTCGCCGCGGTGACGCCGGCCCGCGGCCCGGCCGACGGGACGCCCGCAGGGCTCGCGCGGGACCGGGTGCTGCGGCTGGCCGGGGCGGTCGAGCACCGCTCGGAGCACCCGATCGGACGGGCCGTCGCGGCCGCCGCCCGGGAACGCTGCGGCGGGGCCCTGCCGAGGGTGGACGGTTTCGCCGCGACCGCCGGCCTCGGGGTGTCCGGCACGGTCGACGGCCACGCCGTCCGGGTCGTGCGACCGGACGCGGCCGTGCTGCCGCCGGAGCTGGCCGAGGCGGTGACGGCCGCCGGGGACGCGGGCCGCACCGCCGTACTGGTGGAGGTGGACGGGCGGCCCGCGGCCGTCCTGGCGGTCGGCGACACGGTCCGCTCGGGCAGTTGGCGGGCCCTCCACCGGCTGCGCGGGATGGGCCTGGAGACCGTCCTGCTGACCGGCGACGGCCCGGGCGCGGCCCACGCAGTGGCGGCCGAGCTGGGCATCGGGCGGGTGCACTCCTCGGCCTCCCCCGAGCGCAAGGCCGAGGTGGTCGCCGAACTGCGCTCCGCGGGGCGGACGGTGGCGGTGGTCGGCGACGGCGTCAACGACGCGGTCGCGCTGGCCTCGGCCGACCTCGGGGTGGCGCTGGCCTCCGGCAGCGACGCCGCGATCGGCGCCGCCGGGCTGACCCTGGTGCGCGGGGACATCGAGGCGGTGGTGGACGCCGTCCGGCTGGCCCGGCGCACCCTGGCCACGATCCGGGCCAACCTGCTGTGGGCCTTCGGCTACAACCTGGTGCTCATCCCGCTGGCGGCCGTCGGGCTGCTGAACCCGATGCTGGCCGCGCTCGCGATGTCGCTGAGCTCGCTGCTGGTGGTGGGCAACAGCCTCCGGCTGCGCACCTGGCAGCCGGGGCGCGGCGGCCACGGCGCCGGGGCGGCGTACGGCCACCGCGGCGGCGGCCGGAACGGACGGCCCGACCGCCGCACCGGCGGCCGTCCGGGCGGACGGCGTGGCGGGCGGAACGAGGGGGCGCGGCGATGAGGCGGCCGGAGCGGCTCGGGGTGGTCGGCCCACCGGTCGGCGCGGCGGCGCTCGCGCTGGCCCTGCTCACCGGCTGGACGGCGGTCGGCGGGGCCGGCGGCCCCCGGCCGGTGGAGGCCGACGCCGGCTGGGTGCTCCTGCCGGCGGTGGACGCGGCCTCCGCCACGACGGCCTTCTTCACGGTCCGCAACCCGGGCGACACCACCGACGAACTGATCGGTGCCGCCTGGGAGTTCGGCGGGCCGATCACCCTGAAGCGGCACCTCCACCAGGGCGCGGCAGGCCGCTGGGAACCGGTCGCCGCGCTGCCGGTGCCCGCCCGGGGCGAGCTGGCGATGTCTCCCGAGGACGCCGATCTGATGATCACCGCCCCGCCGCCGCTGCGGACCGGCCAGTGGGTGGGCTTCACCCTCACCTTCCGGCACAGCCCGCCGCTGCGGCTGGTCGCCCGGGTGCTGCCCCCGGGGGCGCGGCCGCGATGAGGCAGCGTGCCGAAGCGGCCCGGATGAACCTCGGCGGGACGGCGGCCGTGGAAATCATTGGTGGGCGGCCCGTTGTGGGGCGCGGCCGCGCACCACTCCCTGCGGGCGGGCTGCCGGCCGCCCCGCCGAGGGTGCACCCGGCCGACCGCCCGGGGCGCGGCGGTCCGGGGCGGCCGGCAGGCCGCCGCAGTGCCGGCCTCCGGGGCGGCAGGGCACCCGGCCGTGCGCCGACAGGCGCCGGTCTGCCGGCGCCACTGCGTGCCGCCCCCGCGCTGTGCACCGTCCCTCGCCTTCTCGCCGTCCCTCGCCGCAGCGCGTCGGTCGTACGTCGGTCGTGCGTCAGGCGGTCGTGCATCAGGCGGTCGTGCGTCAGGCGTGCGGAACGACCGCGACCGGCGCCTCGGCGTGGTGCAGCACCGCGTGCGCGGTGCGGCCGAGCCGGGGGCCGAGCTCGACGGCACGCCCGCGCCGGCCGACCACGACCAGGGCGGCCCCGGCGGAGGTCTCGACCAGGCCCCGGGCGGCGCCCAGCCGGACGTCCTCGACCACCTCGACCTCGGGGTGCCGCTCGCGCTGCCCGGCCAGGGCGAGCGACAGCAGCTTCGCCTCCAGCGCCTCCAGCTGCGCGACCTCACCCGCCGGAACGGCACCGCCCGCGTAGCCGAACAGCGGCGGGAGGTCCCAGCCGTGCACCGCCCGCAGCCGGGCACCGCGCAACGCCGCCTCGCGGAAGGCGAAGGCCAGGACCTCTTCCTCGGCGCCGTGGGCGTCCACCCCGACCACCACCTCGCCGGAGCCCGGCCGCTCCGCGGCGGGCTCGCGCACCACCACGACGGGCGTCGCGCTGCGTCCGGCCACCGCCATGCTCACCGAGCCGAGCAGCAGCCCGCTGAAGCCGCCGAGGCCGCGCGAGCCGAGCACCAGCAGGTCGGCGTCCTCGGCCGCCGCCACCAGTCCGTCCACCGGGGCGTCCAGGACGGCGTCGGTGTCCACGGTCAGCCGCGGGTGGTGCGCGCGGACCTCCTCGGCGGCCGCCGCCAGGGTGCGCTGGGCGGCCTCCGGGAGGTCGTCCGGCTCGGCGAAGGAGGCCACGCCGTCGGTCAGCCACGGCCAGGCGTGCACCAGCCGCAACGACGCCCCGCGCCGCACGGCCTCCTCGGCGGCCCAACGGGCGGCGGCCGTGCTGGTGGGCGAGCCGTCGATCCCGGCCGCAACGGTTGACGTCATGAGCGTTCCTCCACTGTGTCGGCGCCGGGACGGTGCGCCCGGACGACCGTCCGTTCCTGCCCCCACCCTGTGGTCCGGACCCGCACTCCGCCAGAGGCCGCAAGCCCCCCGTCCGCGGGACGAAGGACCCGTCCGGTCCGCACCCTACGCGACCCCGGCCGCTGACCGGCCGACGCCGGGCACTAGCGTGTGAACGGGCGTCAGCGCTGGTCGGACGGCGCCGGATCCGGCCCGGCCGACACCGGCGGGCGGCCGGACGGCCTGGCGCCGGACGGTCGGGGGTGGCCGGGGTCCTCGGCGGGTCGGGGCGGGGTCGCGCGGTCGGAAGGTCCGACGGTCCGACGGTCCGGCACGGTCCGGCGGTCGGACGATCCGGCGACCGGACGGGAACGAGGAGGACAGCGGTGGGCGGAGCGGACGGTGGTGCGGTGGGCGGCGGGGCGCGGATGCCCCGACTGCGCCTGGACGAGCTGCTGGAGGAGCTCCAGTGGCGGATCGACGCGGCACGCGGGACGCAGGACCGGGTGCACCACCTGCTGGAGGCGGTGCTCGCGGTCGGCCGTGAGCTGGACCTCGCCCAGGCGCTGCACCGGATCGTGGCGGCCGCGGCCGACCTGGTGGACGCCCGCTACGGCGCGCTGGGGGTGATCGGGCCGGACGGGCACTCGCTGTCGCAGTTCCTGACGGTGGGCCTCTCCGAGGCGGAGATCGCCGAGATCGGCGCCCCGCCGTCCGGCCGGGGCATCCTCGGCGAGCTGATCCACCGTCCGCAGCCGCTGCGCTGCCCGGTGCTGTCCGACCACCCGGCCTCGGTCGGCTTCCCGGCGAACCACCCGCCGATGCACACCTTCCTGGGGGTGCCGGTGCGGGTGCGCGGCGAGGTGTTCGGCCACCTCTACCTGACCGACAAGCGCGGCGGGTTGGACTTCGACGAGGACGACGAGGCGGTGATCGCCACCCTGGCGGTCGCGGCCGGGGTGGCGATCGACAACGCCCGGCTGTACGAGGAGGCGCAGCTGCGCCAGCGCTGGCTGCGGGCGAGCACCGAGATCACCCGCAGCCTGCTGTCGGGCGCACCGCGGCTCGAGGTGGTCGAGCTGATCGCCCGGCGCGCCCGGGAGATCGCGGGCGCCGAGCTCGCGGACGTCTCGGTGGCGCTGGCCGGCCCGCAGGAGCGGGCCGAGGAGCTCACGGTGGAGGTCGCGCTCGGCGGCGCGCCGGACGCCCGGCTGGGGGTGACGGTACCGGTCGACGGCACCCTGTCCGGCGCCGCGTACGTCTCGGGTTCGCCGGTCACCAGTGACGAACTGGCCTGCGACGCCCGTTACCCGGCCGGTCCGGCGGGCCGCTTCGACGGGCTGGGCCCGGCCGTCGCGGTACCGCTGGGCACCGGCCCCGGGTACGGGCGCGGAGTGCTGCTGCTGGCCCGGGCGCAGGGGTGGCCCGCCTTCGGGCCGGAGGAGACCGGCCCGCTGCTGGGCTTCGCCGACCAGGCGGCGCTGGCCCTGGAGTTGGCCGAACGGCGGCGCGACGCCGAGCAGTTGACCCTGCTGGAGGAGCGCGACCGGATCGCCCGGGACCTGCACGACCTGGCCATCCAGCGGCTGTTCGCCACCGGGATGACCCTGCAGAGCGCGGGCCGGCTGATCGACAGCCCGGCCGCCGCGGACCGGGTGGCCCGGGCGGTCGCGGACCTGGACGAGACCATCAAGATCATCCGTTCGACGATCTTCGGCCTGCGCGCCCACGGCGAGCCGGACCGCGGCCTGCGCGCCCGCGCCACCCGGGTCGTCACCGAGGCGCAGGGGCCGCTCGGCTTCGCGCCCCGCCTGAGCATGGAGGGCCTGCTCGACACCGACGTGCCCCGCGAACTGGCCGAGCACGTGGTGGCCGTCCTCGCCGAGGCGCTGAGCAACGCCGCCCGGCACGCCCGCGCCACCCGGGTCGAGGTGTCCCTGCGGGCCCTGGCCGGGCAGGTGGTGCTCACGGTGACCGACGACGGGGTGGGCGTGCCGGAGGGCGGCCGGCGCAGCGGCCTGCGCAACCTCGCCGAGCGCGCCGAGCACGTCGGCGGCGCCTTCACCCTCGGCCCGGCGGACGGCGGGGGCGGCGGGACCCGGCTGGTCTGGGAGGCGCCGCTCGGGACCTGAGCGGCCGGGCTCCACCACCCCGGGGAACCGTCCGCGCGCCAGGCGACCCGCCGCGACCCGGGCAACCACCGGGGCCCGGGGCGGGCCCGCGCGGCCCGGCCCGGGGCATCTCGGAGCGCGCTCAGGCCCGGAACGCCAGCAGGCGGTAGTGCGGGTCCGGGCGCGGCCGGTCCTGGTCGGGCAGGGCCGCCAGCGCCCGTACGGTGGCGGCCGCGTCGCCGGGATCGGCGCACCACGGGATGCGGCCCCGTTCGACGGCCTGCCGCCACGCACGCGGACTGCGGCCCTGCCCGGCACCGCGGAAGGCCGTCGCTCCGGCGGGGCGCAGGCCGAGGTCGGCCGCCTGCCGCGCCAGCCGCTCGGCGGCGTCCGTCACCTGCGGCGCGTACCGCCGGCGCAGCGGCGCCGTGACGTCGGCGAGGTCGCTCGGCTCGGTGAAGCAGGCGTCGTCCTTGTCCACCGTGGTGATCAGCACTCCGCCGGGCCGCAGCACCCGGCGGGCCTCGGCCAGGACGGGTGCGGCCTCCGGCAGCAGGTGGAGCAGCCAGACCAGCAGTACGGCGTCCACGCCGCCGTCCCGGACCGGCAGTCGGGTGGCGTCGCCGCGGACCACCGCGCCCGGGAGGCGCTGCTCCGCGAGGCGCAGCATGGCGGGCGAGCGGTCGACGCCCAGGACGGCTCGGCCCGGCCTGCGCAGCCGCGCGGTCACGATGCCCGTCCCGCACGCGACGTCCACCACCGTCCCGGTCTCCGCCGGGAGCAGCCGCTCGACGGCCTCCGCGGCGGCTGCCGCTCGTGGTTCGCCCCCGCGCGAGGCGTCGTACTCCCGCGCCTCGGCGTCGTAGTCGAGCATCCGCCCTCCTGTTCCGACGGACAGTCAAGCGAACCCCCGGGCGGTCGGGCAAGCGTTCGGAGCGGATCCGTCGCGGAACGGATCGACGGGACCGCCGAAGTCGAGCCGACGGACCGTCAGAGCGTCACGCTCGCACCGTCCTTACCCGAACGACCGGACTCCCGGGCGCGGTTCACAGTTCCACCACGGACTCTTGGAAGAACAGCCTCAACATCCATTGTCGCCACGCATGTTCGAAGGTAGAGTCGCCGTTCGCCGAGCACGGATGGGCAGTTCTCAGCGCTCTCAGCGGCCATTTGGGGCGGGCATGTCAAACAATCGCGGTTCCCTTCAGGTCGCTCCCGACCTACTTGACGTGTTCAGTGATATCGCACGTCGAAATCCCCGTCGTCCGGCGATCGTCCACAACGGACACGCCCTGAGTTACCGCCGGCTCCAGGAGTCGGCGAACGCCCTGGCCACGCGCCTGGGCCCGGATCCCGGCACGGTCGCCGTACCGGCGGTCCACGCGCCGGAAACCGTGGTCGCACTCCTCGGCGTGCTGGCCGCGGGCGGCACCTACTGCCCCGTCGACCCGGTATTCCCGGCGGCCCGCCGACACGCCATGGCGGCGGCCGCACAGTGCCGAACCGCGTTGTCCGGAAGGTCCGGCGACGTACTCGGACTGAACGCCCGTTCAGTGGAGTTACCGGCACCGGCGGAATTCCCCGACGACCCTCCGGGAAGTCCCCCGCCGGACCCGGCCGGGGCGAGTCCGGAACGGCCGGCCCACATTCTCTTCACCTCGGGTTCGACCGGGCAGCCGAAACCCGTCGTGACACCCCGCGGGGCCGTCTCGGTCACCGCGCGCGCCCTGGGCGCGCTGTTCCACCTCACCCCCGAGGACCGGGTGCTCCAGTTCGCCTCGCTCAACTGGGACACCTGCTTCGAGGAGATCCTTCCGACGCTCACCACGGGCGCGACCCTCGTCCTGGACCGGGACGCGCACAGCGGCTCGTTCCCCCGCTTCCTGCGGCTGGTGGAGCGCGAGCGGATCACCGTGCTGGACCTGCCGACCGCCTTCTGGCACGAACTGGTCCACCACCTCGTCGAATCGGGGGACCGCCTCCCCTCCTGCCTGCGCCTGCTGGTGATCGGCGGGGAGGCGGCCGGCCCGGCCCGGCTGGCCGACTGGGCCCGGCTGCCGACCGGGGGCATCCGGCTGCTGAACACCTACGGCTGCACCGAGACCACCCAGATCACCCACGCCGTGGACCTCGCCGGCCCGCTCGCGCCCGGGCGGACCTGGGACGGCACCGCCCCCACGCCGATCGGGCACGCCCTGCCGCACGTCGTCGAACTCCTCGAGGCGGACGGCGAACTGCTGGTCGGCGGCCCGGCCCTCGCGCTCGGCTACCTCGGCCTGCCCGAGGCGACGGCGGCGCGCTTCGTCACCCGGGACGGCCGACGGTACTTCCGCACCGGGGACCGGATGAGCCGCGACCCGGACGGACTGCTCACCCACCGGGGCCGGCTGGACGGCGAGTTGAAGGTCCGCGGCATCCGGGTGGACCCGGCCGAGGTCGAGGCGCACCTCACCGGCCACCCCGGCGTCACCGCAGCCGCCGTCACCGGCACCACCGCGGCCGGGCGCACCACCCTGGTCGCCTACGTGGTGGCGCACCCCCGCACGCCCGCCGGGCAGTTGGACCGCGACCTGCTGGCCTACCTGCGGGCCCGGGTCCCCGGCCACCTCGTGCCCGGCCGGATCACCGTCGTGCCCAGGCTGGTGCACACCCCGAGCGGAAAGATCGACCGGGCCGGCTGCCACCTGCGCTACGCGGCGACCGCCCCCGACAGGTCGAAGGAGACCTCCCTTGAGCACTGACCTCACCACCCCCGCCACGGCACGGGCGCTGGTCGCCCTCTTCCGACGCGTCCTGGAACGCGAGGACGTCGCCGACGACGCCGACTTCTTCGACCTCGGTGGCGACTCCCTGCTCGCCACCCGGGTGCTGAGCGCCGTCGCCCGCACCCACGGCGTCGAGCTGACCTTCGACGACTTCCTGCTCGCGCCCACCCCGGTCGCCCTCGCACAGCGCATCGCGGCCGCCGCATGAGCGAGGACCAAAGACGCAGCGCGCTCGTGGTCGGCGCCGGCCTGGCCGGGCTCACCGCGGCGACCGGACTGACCGCCCGGGGATTCGACGTCACCGTCTTGGAGGCCCGCGACCGGGTCGGCGGACGCACCCGCGGCATCGAGGCCGCCCCCGGCACCTGGGTCGACGCCGGCGCCGCCTACCTCGGCGACCAGCACACCGAACTGGCCGCCCTGCTGGCCGAGTCGGGCCTCAAGACCACCCCCACCACGATGCTCGGCGCCAGCCGGTTCGCCCTCCGCACCGGCACGCCGGACGGCGGGGAGGACGAGGCCGCCACCCGGGACGGCCGGTTCCCCCCGCTCAACGCCGTCGCGCTCGGCGACCTGTTCGATCGACTCGCCGAACTCACCGCCGCCGTACGGCCGCAGTCCCCCTGGCTGACGCCGGACGCCGAACGGCTGGACGCCCTGACCGCCGCCGAATGGGCCGACCGGCACCTCAGCCACCCGGACGCCAGGCTCTTCTTCCCGCTCTTCCTCGGCGAGATGTGCGCCGCCGACCCCGCCGACATCTCCGTCCTGCACCTCGCCTTCTACCTGCGCTCCGGCGGCGGCCTGCGCTACCTCAACGCCTTCGCCGGCGGCGCCCAGCAGGACCGCGTCGACGGCGGCGCCCACCAGCTGTGCGAGCGGCTCGCCGAACGGCTGGGCGACCGGGTACGGCTCGGCGAGCAGGTCCGGGCCGTCCACCAGGACGACCGGGCGGTGACCGCCCGCACCGACCGGGGCGCGTACCGGGCGGACGTCGCGGTGGTGGCGCTGCCCCCGCTGCTCGCCGACGCGATCGCGTACCGGCCCGCCCTGCCGGCGCCCCGGGCCGGCGGGCGCAGTGCCCGCGGCTGCGCCGTCAAGGTCCACCTGGTCTACCCGGCGCCGCTCTGGCGCGACCACGGCCTCTCCGGCTGGTCCGTCAACGCCCGGGGCCCGCTGCTGTCCACCGTGGACGACTCCCCTGCGGCCGGGGTCGGCGTCCTGACCGGCTTCGTCACCGGCGCCGAGGCCCACCGCTTCGCCGCGCTCACCGCGCGGCAGCAGCGGGCCGAGGCGCTCGCCCAGGCCGCGCGGCTGTTCCCGATGCTCCCCGAGCCGTCCGGCTTCCACGTCACCGACTGGCTCAACGACCCGTTCAGCCAGGGCTGTTACGCCGCCCTGATGGGCCCGGGCGACTGGACGCGGCTCGGCCCGACGCTGACCGAGCCGCACCGGCGGGTGCACTGGGCCGGCACCGAGACCAGCACCGCGTACTTCGGTCTGATGGAGGGCGCGATCCGCTCCGGTCACCGGGTCGTCGCCGAGATCCTCGACCGCCCCTAGCCCGGGCCGCCCCCTTCCTCGGCCCCCGCCCAACTCTTCTCTCCCCCGCCCGACGCCGACAGGCGCGGGCACACCACCTCACCGCTCCCCAGGCGCCGGTTCCACGAGGACCCGCGCCCGGCACCCCACGTCCGGAGACCGCCATGAGCGACCAGAGTCCCATCGCCCCCCTCGCCGCCAGAGAGCGGCTGATGACCGAACCCGGCCTCGGGGCGGGCAACTTCCTCGACCACGCGGTCGCGGCGAACCCCCACCGGTCCGTCCCCTTCGTCCACACCCACCGCACCGACCACCGCGGCGAGGTCGTGCTGCGCGGCCACAGCCTGCTCGACCTGGTCGCCCTGCGCGACCGCTACGCCGCCTGGTACCACGCCAACGGGGTCCGCCCCGGCGAGCCGGTCGCCGTCGTGGTCGGCGAGGGCCTGGAACCGCTGCTGCACTTCCTCGCGCTGACCTCGCTCGGCGCCGTCCCCGCCCTGGTCAACGACGCGATGCGGCACGACGTGATGGTGCGCTACCTGGACCACGTCGGCGTGGTCGGCGTCGTCGCCGACGACACCACCCGGCTGGCCGCCGCCTACCGCCGGGACCCGCAGCGGCGCCCGCGCTTCCTCGCCCTCGCCGCGGAGGTCCGCGCCTTCGACGCCGACGCCGTCGAACTGCCCGCCGAGCACCCGTACCGGCATGCCCCCGACGACGTGGTGGCCCTGATCCACTCCTCCGGCACCACCGGCACCCCCAAGTCCACCATGCTGGCGCACCGCGGCTTCTGGGACGGCAAGCAGCCGCGGATGGTGCGCTTCCCCGCCGAGCCGTACGACCGGCTGATGTCGCTGATGCCGCACACCCACGCGGGCGGCCTCAGCTACTTCCTCACCGCCGTGCTGCTCGGGCTGCCGACGGTGGTGATGTCCGACTGGCGGCGCGCCGTGGTCGAACCGGTGATGGAGGCCTTCCAGCCGACCATGGTCGCCTCCTTCCCGCGGACCTTCGTCGAGCTGGCCACCGGCGAGCTGCCGGTGCGCGGCGCGGCCCGGGTGCACTCCTGGTTCAACACCGGTGACAGCGCCCACCACGGGCACATCCGCCGGCTGGTCACCCTCGGGGAGCGGCCCGCCGGGCTGATCCGGCCCTGGCTGCTGCCGCAGCAGAAGGCGGAGGAACCCGCGCTGCCCGGTTCGCAGTTCATCGACGGGCTGGGCTCCTCGGAGATGGGCATGGCACTGTTCGGGCAGGTCACCACCCCGGAGACCGGGCGCGACGACCGCTGCGTCGGCCGGCCGCTGGAGGTCGTCCGCCGGGCCGCCGTGCTGGACCACGACGGCACCGAAGTCCCGGACGGGACCGTCGGGTTGCTCGCCGTGGACACCCCGTCCCTCACCCCGGGCTACTGGAACGACCAGCGGCTGACGGCGAGCTTCGAGCTGGCCGGCTACTGGCTCACCGGAGACGTCGCCCGCCGCGACGCCGACGGCCGCTTCTACCACCTCGACCGCACGGTCGACGTCATCGACACCGCCGACGGCCCGGTCTACAGCCTGCCGATCGAGGAGGTGCTGCTCGCCGACTGCGCGGACCTCGTCCGGGACTGCTCGGTGGTCGGCGTTCCCGCAGGGCCGGGCCTCGGCCAACTGCCGATCGCCGTTGTCCAGTTGCAGCCCGGCGCGGCCGAGGGCGAGGACGGGCCCGAGCGGGTGCGGGCCGCGGCCAACGAGGCACTGGCCGCCGCCGGCCTGGCCGCCCTCGCCGCCGTCCGGATCGCCCGGACACCGGAGGACTTCCCCCTCGGACCGACCGGCAAGGTGCTCAAACGCGAGCTGCGCACCCGCCACGCCCGCCTCCTCACCGGCCAGTAGGACGCCGTGGCCCCCACCGCGATCCGCCAGCCGTACCAGTACGTGCGGACGGCGCTGGTCGAACCGGACTGGCGCCGACTGCCCGGCTGGCGGCAGGTCACCGAGGCGCAGTGGCGCGACGCCCAGTGGCAGCGCGCCCACTCCGTCCAGACCGCCCGCCAGCTGCGGGCGGTCGTCGGCCCCCTGCTCACCGACCGCTTCTACGACGAACTCGCCGCCGATCAGGCCCGGTTCGCCACCATGCCGGTGCTGCTGCCCCCGCAGGTGCTGAACACCATGGCGGCCGGCGCCCCGGCCGACCCCGAGGGCTTCACCGAGGCCTTCCTGGCGGACCCGGTGCGCCGCTACATGCTGCCGGTGCGCAGCGACCGCCACCCGCGCTGGCCCAGCCACCCGCTGGCCGAGCGGGACTCGCTGCACGAGGCGGACATGTGGGCGGTCGAGGGCCTGACCCACCGCTACCCCACCAAGGTGCTCGCCGAGCTGACCGCCACCTGCCCGCAGTACTGCGGGCAGTGCACCCGGATGGACCTGGTCGGCACCTCCACCCCGCAGGTGGCCAAGACCCGGCTGCTGCTGCGGCCCGCCGCCCGGCAGGAGCAGATGCTCGACTACCTCAAGCGCACCCCCTCGGTGCGCGACGTGGTGGTCTCCGGCGGCGACCTCGCCAACGTGCCCTGGCCGCGCCTGGAGTCCTTCCTGCTGCGGCTGCTGGACCTCGGCACGGTGCGCGACATCCGCCTGGCCAGCAAGGCCGTGGTGGGCCTGCCGCAACACTGGCTGCAGCCCGCGGTCCTGGAGGGCGTGGCGAGGGTCGCCGGCATCGCCGCCCGCCGCGCCGTCAACCTCGCGGTGCACACCCACGCCAACCACGTCCGGTCGGTCACCCCGCTGGTGGCCGAGGCGGCGCGGGCGCTGCTGGACGCGGGCGTGCGCGACGTCCGCAACCAGGGCGTGCTGATGCGCGGCATCAACGACACCCCGGCGGACCTGCTGGACCTCTGCTTCGCGCTGCAGGGCGAGGCGAACGTCCTGCCGTACTACTTCTACCTCTGCGACCTCGTCCCGGGCGCCGAGCACTGGCGCACCCCGCTGCACCGGGCGCAGCACCTCCAGGAGGCGATCATGGGCTACCTGCCCGGCTACGCCACGCCCCGCCTGGTCTGCGACGTCCCGCACGTCGGCAAGCGCTGGGTGCACCAGGCGGTGGAGTACGACCGCGAGCGCGGCATCTCGTACTGGACCAAGAACTACCTCACCAGCCTGGAGGCCGCCGAGGCCGCCGAGGCCGCGGACGCCGGGGAAGGCCGCGGCCCGCGGTCCGCACTCGCCCGGCGCCACCCCTACTACGACCCGGTGGACACCCTCCCCGAGGCCGGCCGCCGCTGGTGGGCCGGGGCGTCCGCCGCACCCGAACCGCGAGGAGCCCGATGAGCACCCCCGACCCGGCCGGCGGACTGCGCCGGCTGTGCTGGATCTTCCCCGACCGGGAGTCCTCCCGGATGGCCGAGATGTGGCACGGCTTCTTCTGGGACCTCTACGCCGAGAGCGCCGCCGACCTCGGCCTGCGCTGGAGCCGGCACGCCCCGGACGCGGTCACCGTGGACGCCACCGCTCCCGGCCGCCCCCGGGTGTACGTGGACGACGAGCCGGTGACCCCCGAGGACACCCTGTTCATCACGGCGCTCTACTCGCTGCCGTACCAGTCGATGGACGTCTTCAACCAGTACGCGCTCTACGCCGTCCTCGAGCAGGCGGGCTTCTACCTGCCGTTCCCGCCGCAGGTCTCGCTGATCGGCAACGACAAGCTGGCCACCCTGCTGTTCCTGGCCGGCTCCCCGGTGCCCACCATCCCGACCGTGCGGATCGGCACCGGCCGGGACGTCAGCAAGCACGTCTACGAGGTCGCACTCGGGGCGATGACCTACCCGGCCATCGTCAAACCGGCCGGCTGGTGCGGCGGCGGCGGGATCAACCTGGCCCGCGGCCCCGAGGACGTCCGGGGCCTGGCCAGCCTCGCCCAGGGCGGCGACACCACCCTGGTGATCCAGCCGTACCTGGGGGACGGCACCATCGACTACCGGGTGTACGTGGTCGACGGCCGGCCGTACGCGGTGATGAAGCGCACCCCCGAGCCCGGCTCCCCGGTCGCCAACGCCAGCCGCGGCGGCGCCATGGAGTTCCCCCCGGTGCCGCCCGAACTCGCCGCCGCCACCGCGTGGTTCGCCGAGCGGCTGCCGATCCCGTTCTTCTGCGTCGACTTCCTGTACGACGGCGAGCGGTACTGGTTCTCCGAACTGGAACCGGACGGCGTGATCGCCCCGGACCTCGCCGACCCGGACCGCACCCTCCAGCGGGACGTCACCCGCGCCCGCTTCGCCGCCTACCGGGACGGCCACGCCAAGTGGCTGGCCGACGGCGGCCGCCCGGTCACCCTCGACCTCGGCAACCGCACCCCCACCGCCTCCACCTCCGACCACCGGACGGACCCCCGATGACCGTCTTCTCGCTCTCCCCCGAGGCCGCCGCGCCCCGGCTGTCCGTGGCCCGGCGCACCCTGGAACGGCTGCGGACCGTCCCCGCCCTGGCCGCCCGCTACCCGGACCACCTCGGTGCCGAGTCCCTCGACCGCCTCGCCGAACTGCCCCCGCTGGCCAAGAACGACCTCAACACCGCGCTCGCCCACCTGGAACCGGCCGCCGAGCGGTCCGCCACCTGGCTGTTCCAGAGCGGCGGCAGCACCGGCGCCCCGAAGGTCGGCTACGCGCCCACCGGCTTCTACATGACGGGCGTGCACGCCCACTGGCAGCCGCTCGACCGCACCGACCTCTTCGTCAACGCCTGGGGCGCCGGCCGGATGTGGGGCGCGCACTTCCTCGCCGCGGCGCTCGCCGACCTGTCCGGCTGCCGGATCATCGCGCTCGGCTCGGTCGCGAAGGAGGAGTACGGGGACTGGCTGGGCTTCCTGGGCGCACGCCGGGCGACGGCCATCGGCGGCACCCCCAGCGTGCTGCGGCTCTGGTTCGCGCACGCCCGCGCCGCCGGGATCGAACTGCCCTCGCTGCGCAAGGTGTTGTGGCTCGGCGAGGCCTGGCAGGCCCAGCTGGAGGAGGACCTGGCCGTGGTGGCCCCGCAGGCACGGCGCTGGGGCATGTTCGGCAGCACCGAGACCTGGGTGGTGGGCACCAACACCCCGCACTGCCCGGCGGACGTCTTCCACCCGCTGCCCGACCAGCTGGTGCACGCCGACGCCGACGGCCTGCTGGACTTCACCACCCTCAACCCCGAGATGCTCAACCCGGTGCTGCGCTACCGCACGGGTGACGCCGGCGAGTTGGCCCGCTGCCGGTGCGGCCGGCCGGAGCCGGCGATGCGCGTCCTGGGCCGGCGCGACAGCGTCGTCCAGGTGCGCGGCCTCGGCCTGGACGTGGACGAGCTGATCGCCCGGGCGGAACGCGAGCCGGGCGTGGCCCGGGCGCAGGTGGTGCTCACCGAGCAGGGCGGCCGGGCCGCCACCGTGGAACTGCTGGTGCTGTCCACGGGCGCCGGCACGGCGCCGGACGTCGAGCGGCTGCGCAAGGAGCTGTTCACGGCCACCTTCACGCTCAGTACCGCCTTCCAGCACGACCCGGGGTCCTTCCGGGTGCGCCCGGTGGACGAACTGGTCAGCAACGGGCGCACCGGCAAGACCGCCGCCCTGGTCCGCCGGGAGGAGTCATGACGGCGGACTCCGCCCAGGCCGGTCCGACCGACGCCGAGCCGGCGAACGTGAAGCCGACACAGGCCGACCCGGTACCGACCGCTTCCACGAAGACCGCCCCGCTCGGCCGGAGCTTCTCGCTCTTCTGGACCGGACAGACCGTCAGCCTGGTCGGCGACAAGGTCACCGTGTTCGTCGTCCCGACCCTGATGATCTTCGTGCTGCACGCCTCCGCCCTCCAGGTCGGGGTGGTGGCGATGGCCCAGTACCTCGGCATCCCCCTGCTCGGGCCGATCGCCGGAGTGCTGGTCGACCGCTGGGACAAGCGCCGCACGATGCTCGCCTGCGACCTCGTCCGGCTGGTCGCCGTCGCGGCGATCCCGCTCGCGTACGCGCTGGACGCCCTCTCCACCCCGCTGCTGTTCGGCTGCGTGGCCGTGATCAGCGGGGCGACGATCTTCTTCAACGTCGGCTACCTGGTCGCCGTCCCCGCCGTGGTGCCGCAGGACGGCCTGGTCCGGGCCTACTCCCGGCTGGAGGGCAGCGGTTCGGTCTCCGAGGTGGCCGGGCCCTCCATCGCCGCCGCGCTCTACAGCGCGCTCGGCGTGGCCGCGCTGCTGGTCGACGCGGCCAGCTACCTGGTCTCGGCGGTCTGCTTCCGCTCGATGCGGCCCTGGGGCGAGCGGACGGCCGAGGAGGGCTCGATCCGGGAGCGGCTGACCCGGGGATTCCGGCTCAACTGGGCCGACCCGGTGCTGCGCCGGGTGGTGCTGGCGGCCGTCACCCTCAACTGCGGCGGGCCGGTCTTCGTCACCGTCCTGCCCGTCCTCGCCTACCGCGGCCTGGGGGTGCGGGTCGGCGTCTTCGGCGCGGCCATGTCGGTCGCGGCGCTCGGCGCGCTGGCCGGGGCCGTGGTCGCTCCCCGGCTCGCCGAGCGGTTCGGCCCGGGCCGCACGATGGCCTGGTCGCTGCTGCTGCACTGCCTGGTCGGCCTCGGCGTGCTCGCCGCGCCCGCGCTGCCCGCCGGGCCGGTCATCGCCGTGACCATGGGCTGCTACGGCTTCTTCATGTCCTGCATCAACGTGTGCAGCGCCCCCACCCGGCAGTCCCGGATGTCCGCGCACAACCAGGGCGTGATGCACGCCGCCTTCCGCACCGTCACCTGGGGGGTGATCCCGCTGGCCGCGCTGGTCGGCGGCCTGGCCGTCTCGCTGCTCACCGGGCCGCTCGGCGTCCTGGACGCGGCCCGGGCGGTGATGGCCGGGGGCACCCTGCTGGCCGCCTGCTCCTTCCTCCCCGCGCTCGGCATCCAGCCGCTGCTGGACGCCGCCGCCCGCGCCGAGGCCGACGCCGGGCACCGGGGCACCGCCCCCGGGCCCGACGGCACCGCCCCCGGAGCGCTCCCGGAGGGCGCCGCGTGACCGGCCCCGGCCGGGACCGGCCCACCGACCCCGCCGGAAGGGTCCTGCTGATCACCGGCACCTCCTCCGGCATCGGCCTGGCCACCGCCGTCGCCGCGGCCCGGGCCGGGTACACCACCGTCGCCACGATGCGCGACCCCGCCCGGGCCGGGGCGCTGCGCAGCGCCGCCGGGGCGGCCGGGGTCGCCCTGGACGTCCGCCGACTGGACGTCACGGACGCCGGCTCGGTCGCCGACTGCCTGGACGCCGTGCGGCGGACGTACGGGCGGCTCGACGCCGTCGTCAACAACGCGGGCGTCTCCAACTCCGACCCCACGCTGGAGATGTCGACCGACGCGGCGCTGCGCGCCAACCTGGACGTCAACTTCTTCGGCGTCGTCACGGTCAGCCGCGCCGCGATGCCGCTGCTGCGCGCCGCCGGCGGCCGGCTGGTCACCATCGGCAGCGTGCACGGCGTGATCGGCCAGCCGTTCAACGAGGCGTACTGCGCGGCGAAGTTCGCCGTCGAGGGGTTCATGGAGGCCTTCGCCCCGGTCGCGGCGGCGCACGGCGTCCGGGTCTCGGTGGTGGTGCCGGGCTTCGTCCCCGACACCGCGTTCGGCGTCTTCCCGGACATCGACCGGACCACCATCGAGGCCGCCTCCGGCCCGTACGCGCCCACCTTCGCCGGCTACCTGGACTGGGTGGGCGGCCAGGGCTGGGAGTCGGCCGGCCAGCCGGCCCGGGAGGTCGCCGAGGTCGTGCTCCGGACCCTGCGCGAGCCGCGGCCGCCGTTCCGGGTGCCCGCCGGCGCGTGGGCGGCCGACTACCTGGCCGTCAAGCTCGCCGACCCCGACGGTTCCACCGTCCAGACCCTCGCCCGGACCTGGCTCGGGCAGCCCCCACCCACACCCTGACCCATCACGGAGTCCCCATGCCCGCCAAGCCCCTGGCCGAGCTGATCCGCTTCGCCCGCGCCAACTCGCCGTTCTACGCCGAGCTCTACCGCGACCTGCCGTCCACCGTCGACCGGCTGGAGCCGCTCCCCGTGGTCGACCAGACCGCGTTCTGGGCCGCCAACACCTGGCCCGGCAACCGGGTGCTGACCGGCCCGCTCACCGACGCCGGCGTCTACAAGACCGGCGGCACCACCGGCGTCCCCAAGTTCTCGCCGTGGACCCGCACCGAGCACGCCGACTCGGTCACCGCCTTCGGCGCCGGGCTCGTCCGGGCCGGCCTGCGGCCCGGCCACCGGGTGGCCAACCTCTTCACGGCCGGCGAACTCTACGGCGGCTTCCTCTACATCGAGAACGCCCTGCACCACGCACCGGTGGACAACGTCCGGCTCGGTGTCGGCGGTGCCGCCCCGGACGACTACATCGCCGACCTGATCGCCGGGTTCGGCGTGCACGTGCTCGCCGGCGAGCCGATGAAGCTCAGCGCCGTGGCCGAGTGCCTGGTCGCCCGCGGGGAGCGCGCCGACGGGGTGGAACTGCTGCTGTTCGGCGGCGACCTGCTCTTCGCCGACCTGCGCCCGCTGCTCTCCCGGGCCTTCCCGGAGGCCGCCGTCGCCTCGGTCGGCTACGCCTCCAACGACGCCGGACTGGTGGGCGCGCCCGTCCCCGGTGGCGACGTCCGGATCCACGAGGCCTTCGCCGACCGCACGGTGGTGGAGCTGCTCGACGAGGCGACCGGCGAGCCGGTCACCGCCCCCGGCACGCCCGGCCGCGTGGTGGTGACCAACCTGTTCCGCACCCTGATGCCGATCCTGCGCTACCCGACCGGCGACCGCGCCGAGTGGGTGGACGGCGAGTGCCGCCGCTTCCGCCTGCTCGGCCGCTCCACCGAGGGCGCGCGGGTCGGCACCGTCGCCCTGCCCACCGAGGAGGTGCGGGCCGTGCTGGTCGCCGCCGACCCGGACCGGCACATCGCCGGGATGCAGCTGGTGCAGCGGCGCTGGGACGGCCGGGACGGCCTGATCCTGCGGCTCGGCTACGTCGAGCGGCGGCCGCCCGCCGACCTCGCCGGCCGGCTCGTCGACGCGGTGTACGCGGCCCTGCCGCTCTACCCGTCCGAGGTCGCCCTCGGCAGTGTCCACGACCTCGCGGTGGAGTGGGTCCCGCGCTCCGAGCTGGTCACCAACCCGCGCACCGGCAAGCTCCAGCAGGTCCTGGACGAGCGCCCGCGGGAATGACCCGGCCGCGCGGCCGACCGCTCAACCGGCCTGCGGCCGGCCCCCGATGACCACGCTGTGCCCGCGGAACTCGGCGATCACCCGGCCGTCCGTCCGGCGCACCGTCACGTCGTAGATCCCGCTGCGCCCGGCCCGGGACCGCTCCACCGCCTCGGCGACCAGCTCGTCCCCGACGGCCGCCGGCGCCAGGAAGGCCACCTGCGCCGCCTGGGCGACGGTCACCGGGCCGTGGCTGTTGCAGGCGTACGAGAACGCGGCGTCGGCCAGCAGGAAGAGGAAGCCGCCGTGTGCCGTGCCGTGGCCGTTGACCATCGTCGGGGACACCGTCATCCGCATCACCGCGCGCCCGGTGGACACCTCCTCCAGGGCGATGCCCAGCGTCCGGCTGGTCTCGTCGCGCTCGTACAGCGCGGCGATCACGGGGTCGAACATGGCGGCGCGGTCCCTCCGTCGGCGGTGTCCGGGCCAGCGTAGGGGACGGGCCGCCTCCGGTCACCGGCCGGGCGGCGCGGACCGCATCGGGGGCCGCGGGGCTGCGGGGGCCTGCCGCCGTTCGGTGGCGATCAGTGCCGCCTGCACCCTGCGCTCCACGCCCAGCTTGGCGAGCAGCCGGGAGACGTGGTTCTTCACCGTCTTCTCGGCGAGGTAGAGCCGCGCACCGATCTGGCGGTTGGTCAGTCCCTCCCCGATCAGCGCGAGGACGTCCTCCTCACGCGCCGTCAGCCCGGGCCCGGCGGTGACCGCCGGGGCGGCTTCGGCGTCGCTGCGCAGGCGGTTGAGCAACCGGGTCGCCGCACCGGGGTCGAGCATCGAGCGGCCGGAGGCGACGGTGCGGACGGCGGCGACCAGGTCGGTGCCGCTGATCTGCTTCAGCACGTACCCGGCGGCGCCCGCCATCACGGCGTCCAGCAGCGCCTCCTCGTCGTCGAAGGAGGTCAGCATCAGACAGGCCAGGCCGGGCATCCGCGACCGCAGCTCGCGGCAGACCGACACCCCGTCCCCGTCGCCCAGGCGGACGTCCAGCACGGCGACGTCGGGCCGCAGCGCCGGCACCCGCACCAGCGCCTGCTCGGCCGTCGCCGCCTCGCCGACCACCTCCAGGTCCGGTTCGCCGTCGAGCAGGTCGTGCACCCCGCGGCGCACCACCTCGTGGTCGTCCAGCAGGAACACCCGGACCGGTGCCGGGTCCCCGGTACCCGCCGCCTTGGTCGCCATCACTCGGCTCCACCTTCGTCACCCCCGCCCGCTCCCGGCGGGGCCCAGGGCATCATCCCCCGCCCGTCGGAGGGTGCCCAGGGCCGAACGACCCCATCCGCGGCCGGGCCGCACCGGGACGTCCCGCCCGGGTCCGCCGGCCGTCCCCCCGGCCGGGCCGACCCGGCTTCCCGTGCGGCGGCCCCGGTGCTCAGACCGCCAGGCGGGCGATCTGGCCGCGTTCGAGAGCGGCGTACACCGCGCCGTCCGGGCCGACGGCGATGCCGTGCGGTTCGGCGCCCGGGCCCGGGATCGGGTACCCGTCCAGCCGGCCGTCCGGGGTGAGCACCCCGATCCGGCCCGCGCCCCATTCGGTGAACCACAGCCGCCCGGCCCGGTCGGCGGCGATCGCGTGCGGTTTGGAAGCGGGGTCGGCCAGCGGGTACTCCGTCACCCCTCCGTCCACGGTGATCCGACCGACCAGGCCGCCGCCGATGCCCACGTACCAGAGCGCGCCGTCCGCGCCGGCCGTGATCCCGACCGGCGCGGTGCCCTCGGTGGGCAGCCGGTGGACGGTCACCGCGCCGTCGACGCCCACCCGGGCGACGGCGTTCGCCTGGTTGAGCGTGCACCACAGCGCGCCGTCCGCCCCTGCGGTGATCAGCGACGGGAACGCCCCGGCCACCGGCAGCGGGTAGTCGGTCACCTCGCCGTCCACGGTGATCCGCCCGATCCGGTGGACGTTCAGCTCGGTGAACCAGAGCGCCCCGTCAGGCCCGGCGGCGATCCCGTACGGTCCGGCGTCCTCGGTCGCCACCCCGTAGGAGGCCACCTCGCCGTCCACGGTGATCCGCCCGATCCGGTGGTCCCGCATCCGGGTGAACCACAGCGCCCCGTCCGGCCCCACGGTCAGCACCGACGGCCCGCATCCCGGCGCTCCGAGCCCGAACCGCCGGACCTCTCCGTCCCCGGACAGCCGCCCGATCTCCCCGGCGTGCACCAGCGTGAACCACACGCCGCCGTCGGGCCCCACGGCCACTCCGTACGGCCCGGCTCCGGGCTCCGCCACGTCGAACAGTTCCATCCTCGCCCCCTGAGCACTATCGCGACCTCTGTCGCGTTAGCGATCCTGCCAGGTTCCGGGCCGGCCGGCAACCCCGTGGGCACCACCCCGGTCCGCCGACCCGCCCGCCTCATCGGGCTGCGCCAGGCCCCGCAGGACCGAGACGACGCCCATGCCCGCCGCGCAGACCGGCACGGCGAGCAGGGCGCCGATGATGCCCGCGATGCCGGACCCGGCCACCACGGCGACCATGATCGTCGCGGGGTGCAGCTCGACCGTGCGGCTCTGGATGACCGGCTGCAGGACGTTGCCCTCGATCAGCTGCACCGCCAGCACCACGCCGAGCGCCCACAGCGCCGTGCCGAGGCCGCCGTCGGCGAGGGCGACCAGGACGGCCACCGTGCCGGACAGGAAGGCCCCGACGAACGGGATGTAGGCCCCCAGGAACACCAGCGCGCCCAGCCCCGGGGCGCCGGGCACGCCGAGGGCGGCCAGGCCGACGGTGATGGCGCCGGCGTCGATCAGGGCGATCAGGGTGGTGCCGCGCATGAAGCCGGCCATCGCCTCGAAGGCGCGCTCGGCGCAGGCGACCACCGTCTCGGCGCCGCGCCCGGGCAGGTGGGAGCGGATGACGTCGCCGGTGCGGTGGCCGTCGCGGAGGAAGAAGAAGACCAGGGCCAGCGCCAGCACCCCGCCGGTGATCAGCTGGGTGAGCAGGCCCAGGCCGGAGAGCACGCTGCCGGTGAGGGTGGAGACCAGCGCATTCGTCTCGCCCTTGGCATTGCCCAGCGCATGCTGGACCTTCTCCCCGAACGGCCCCAGCCAGTCGGCCAACCGCCGGCCCGCCGCCGGAAGCGCGACGGCGATCTGCGGGGCGCTGTGCACCAGGGAGTTGACCAGCAGCACGATCACCCCGGCCACCGCCACGACCAGCACCACGCAGGTCAGTCCGGCCGCCAGGCCGCGACTGACACCCCGTCGGACCAGCCAGGGCACCACCGGGTGGAGCAGCGAGGTCCCGAGCAGCGCCAGGATCAGCGGCACGGTCGCGGCGCGCAGCTCGACCAGCGCGAACACCGCGAGCGAGCCGACCGTGATCAGCAGGATCACCGCCGCCGACCAGGCCGCCGCCCGCCGCACCGCCGGTGGCAGCATCAGGTACGGCCGACGGTGGTCGGGTTGCGCACCGGACGGGCGCTCCGCGGACACTGCCACCTCCGCCGGGGGTCGTCGTCGAGTCCGAACCGACCCATCTCAGCAGAGAACGTGACGAACCGCCCGTCGTGCGGAGCGGCTACTCCACCGCCTCGAACCGCACCACCGCGTCCCCGCCCTCTGCGGCCCCGACCGCAGTGCCGTTCGCCGCCCCGCTCTCCGCCGCGAAGGCCAGCACCCGCCGCGCCTCCGCCTCGGCCGCCTCCCGGTCGGCCCGCGCCAGCCGTACGAAGGGCCGCAGCACGACCTCCCGCTCCCCCGTCAGCCGCCAGGTCCCCGCGACCGTTCCGTCCACCAGCAGGGTGCCGAGCACGAGGCCGTTCTGGCTCATCACCCGCCCCCGGTACTCCTCCGGCAGCACCCGGCTGCGGTCGGCGTGCGAGAGCAGCAGGTTGTCGAAGGGCGCGACGAGCCGCACCGGGGCCGGCGCGTCCGGGTCCGGCCGGGGCGCGTCCGGCAGGTCGTACAGCAGCCGGCCCTGCTCGTCCCGGAAGGTCAGCAGCCCGGGCGCGAGCCGCCGCAGCGCCGGGGCGAGGCCGGCCAGGCCGCTCCACTTCCTCAGGTCCGCGGCACCGGCCGGGCCGAAGGCCGCCAGGTAGCGCAGCACCAGGTCGTCCGGCGAGGGCGCCGGGTCCATCGGGCGGCCGAGCCAGGCCTCGGCGGTGGTGTGGGCGGCCGGTCCGCTGCGCCCCCACAGGCCGCGCGGCGGCACCTGGACCAGCGGCAGCAGGCACCGCGCCGCCTGGGCCAGCGCGGCCGGGTCGCGGTCCGGGCGGCTCTCGGCCAGTAGCGCGCCCAACTGCTGGAAGGTGCGCGGCCGTGCCTCGACCAGGTCCCTGGCCTCGGCGGCCAGCGCGTCGAGGTCCAGCCCGGCCAGCCGTTTGCCGAAGGTGGTGCGCAGCCCCTGGTCCAGGACGGGCTGGAGCAGCGGCCGCAGGGTGCGGCAGTCCTCGGCGGTGACCAGGTGGATGGTGCCGCGCTGGAGGGCGATCCGGACCACCGCCCGCTGCTCGATCAGGGCGCTCAGGTCCGCCGCCGAGAAGCCGTCCAACCGGGAGAGCAGCCCGAGGTAGGGCGGCTGCGGCACGGCCTGGGCCTGGAGCCCGCCGAGGTGGTGGATGACCTCCAGGGGCTCCGCGGCGGTGCGGGCGAGCAGGTGCTGCCGGGCGAGCAGGGCCCGGCCGAGCGCCCGGGTGCCGAGGACCGTCACCGGCGGCCGTCCAGCACCGTGCGCAGCAGGGAGACCCGGTTGGTGGTGATGGAGTCGACCCCGGTGTCGCGCAGTCGGCGCATGGTGCGCCGCAGGTCGGCCGTCCACGTGGAGACGGCGAGCCCGGCGTCCGCCGCGGCGCCCACGAAGTCGGGGGTGACGAGCCCGAACGGCGGGTTGAGGAAGGCCGGGCGCAGGTCGGCGAGCAGCGCGGGCGAGGGCAGCCGGGGTTGCTTCCAGGTGAGCGCGATCGAGGCGCCCGGGGAGAGTTCGCGTACGGCGAGCATGGCGGTGACGTGGCCGCAGAAGGCGACCAGGCCCTCCGCGCCGAGGCCGGTGACGACCGACCAGGTGGCGGCGGCCGGGCCCGGGTCGTCCAGGTCGATCAGCAGCCGGGGGCCGTTCGCGGCGGCGATGCTCTTGATCGCCTCGGCGAGGGTGGGGATCGCCACCTCGCCCTGGCGGAGCCCGTCCAACTGCTCGACGGTGAGCCGGTCGACGGAGCGCCGGTCGCCCCAGAGCCGCTCCAGAGTGCGGTCGTGCAGCAGCACGGGCACCTGGTCGCGGCTGAGCTGGACGTCCACCTCGACGGCGTCGGCCCCGGCGGCGAGCGCGGACTCGATCGAGGGGATGGTGTTCTCGCGGTACCGGTACGGGTCGCCGCGGTGGGCGACGGCGAGCACCGGGCGGCGGCCGACGGGCTCGGCGGCGGACGCGGCGTGCGCGGCGGCGTGCGGGGCGGGCACCGGGGCGGCGGGGGTACGGGCGGGGCTCATCGCATCAGTCCAGGAGGCCGGGGCAGTCGGTGGCGGGGTTCTCGGGCGGCGGAGAGCGGCTGGGCGGGCAGCGGGCCGGCGGGCAGCGGCTGTGCGGGCGGGCGGAGGGTCGGACAGGCAGGGGTCGGACCAGGAAAGGCTAGCGCCGTTCGATCATCACATTGGTCGACTTGATGACCGCAGTGGCCGGAGCGCCGGGGACCAGGTTCAGCTCCTCCGCCGACTCGCGGCTGATCAGGGACACCACCCGGAACGGCCCGGCCTGCACCTCCACCTGGGCGGCCACGTCGCCGAGCACCACGTCGGTGATGATCCCGGGGAACCGGTTGCGGGCCGAGGACGGCCGCCCCTCGGCCTCGGCGACCTCCGGCCGGGCCAGCTCGCGGGCGAAGGCGGCCAGCTCGGCGCCGGCGATGATCCGGTGCCCGTGCTCGTCCCGCACCGCGGCGACCTTCCCCGCGTCCACCCAGCGCCGCATGGTGTCCGCGCTGACGCCGAGCAGCGCCGCCGCCTCGCCGATGCGGTACGGGTTGACCGGTGACCCGGGCTGGCCCATGTGCGACTCCTGACGACGGTTCGGAATGCGAAGGGGTGCAAGGGGTGCGCGGAACGCGCGCGCGGATGCGGGGTCGCGCGCCCCGCCGCCATCCTGCCGTACCGGGGGCGGCGATCGGAAACGCCCCTACGGTTCGCCGAACAGGTCCCGCCGCACGGCGTCGCCCGCGGTGAGGACGGCTCCGGCGAGCACCGCGCCGCCACCCGCCGTGCCGGCCCGCACCTCGGTGTGCAGCGGGGAGAGGTCGGCGAGGCGCCGCTCGACCCGCCCGGCGAGGCCGGCGCCACCGGCCCGGCCGATCTCACCGCCGAGCACCACGCAGCCGGGATCGAGCACCACGCAGACCGCGGCCGCGCCGAGCGCGATCCGCTCGGCCAGCTCGTCCAGGAACGCCTCGCCCCGCGCCCCGGCGGCCGGAGCGGCGCGCACCACGGCCTCCGCCGCGGCGGCGTCCCCGGCCGCGTCGGCGGGCAGCCCGTGCGTCCGGGCGAGGGCGCAGATCGCCGCGCTGCCGACCAGGCTGTGGAAGCCGCCCTCGCTGCTGTCGGCGCTGGGCAGGCCGACGGTGCCGGGGACGGGCAGGAAGCAGATCTCGCCGGTGCCTCCGGAGAAGCCGCGGCGCAGCCGTCCGTCCAGGATGACGGCGGCGCCGACGCTGTGGCCGAGCCACATCAGGACGAAGGTGTCGCGGTCGCGGGCGGCGCCGACCCGGTACTCGGCCCGTCCGGCCAGGTTGACCTCGTTCTCCAGGATCACCTCGGTGTCGGGCAGGTCCCGCAGGGCGGCGAGGAGCTCCGCGTGCCAGCGGGGCAGCTTGCCGGTGCTGCGCAGGCGTCCGGTGGCCGGGTCGACCAGGCCGGGGGCGCCGACCGCGACGGTGTGCAGCCGCGTGACGCCGACGCCGCGGGCGGTCTCCCGCAGGGTGGCGACGACGGCTTCGGCGGTGTCGGGTGCGCCGCCGCCCTCGACCGGGACCTCGGCGGTGGCGAGGGTGCGCCCGGCGAGGTCGGCGACGACCAGGGTGACGCCGCCGGAGCGGACGTCGAAGGCGGCGATGTGGGCGCGGGAGGCGACCAGCGCGTACACCCTGGCGTTGGGGCCGCGCCGCTGCTCGCCGCGTTCACCGACGACGGCGACCAGGCCGGTGCGCTGGAGGCGGTCGAGCAGGTCGGCGACGGTCGGCCGGGACAGCCCGGTGAGGTGGCGGAGCTCGGTCGCGGTCAGGGGGCCCTGTTCGAGCAGGAGATTGAGCGCCAGCCGGTCGTTGATCGCCCGGGCGGTGCTCGGCGTGGCCGTACGCGCGGTGGTCATGGCCGCTCATCCTTCCAGAGTGTTTCTATCAGGGTCCCTTCCTGATAGTTTATCGACCCGTCGCCCGGACGGCCGCACCCCGCGTGCGGAGCGCCCGGGCGGCCCGTAGACCACCCACAGGGCACCGTCGCGCCCACTGCGCGCGACCGGGAGGGGAATGCCGAATGACCATGACCACCCTCGAACCACTCGCCGCCCCACGCCGGGCCAGGACGAGCATCGCGCTGGTCTTCGGCGTGCACGGCGCCGTCAGCGGCACCTTCGTCACCCGCATCCCGTGGATCCAGGACCGCCTGGACCTCTCCCCCGGGCAGCTCGGCCTGGCCCTGGTCATGCCCGCCATCGGCTCCTCCCTCGCGATGCCACTGGCCGGGCGCTTCGTCCACCGCCACGGCGGCCGGGCCGCAGTGCGCGGGCTGGTCTCGCTGTGGTGCCTGGCCCTCGCACTCCCCGCCCTCGCCCCGTCCCTGCCGGTGCTGTGCGCACTGCTGCTCCTGTACGGCGCCACGGCGGGCATGGCGGACGTCGCGATGAACGCCCAGGGGGTGGAGATCGAGCAGCGGCTCGGCCGCTCGATCATGTCCGGGCTGCACGGGATGTGGAGCGCGGGCGGCCTGGTGGCCTCCGGCTTCGGCATCCTGGCCGCCCACCTCGACCTCGACGCCCGGCTCCAGCTGGCCGTCACCGCGCTGGTCCTGCTCGCGCTGGCCCAACCGGTCTGCCGGGTCCTGCCCGAGCTGCGCGCACCCGAGGCGGCGGAGGCGCCGCCGCACTTCGCCCTGCCGCCGCGCAGCTCGCTGGTGATCGGGCTGGTCGGCTTCTGCGCGGTGTTCGGCGAGGGCGCGTCAATGGACTGGAGCGGCGTCTACCTGCGCGACGTCACCGGCTCCTCGGCCACCGTCGCCGCCGCCTCCTACACCGCCTTCGCGCTGACCATGGCGGTCAGCCGGCTCGCCGGCGACGCGGTGATCCGCCGCCTGGGAGCCGTCCGCACCACCCGGCTGGGCGGAGCGGTCGCAACCGTCGGCGGGGTGCTGGTGGTGGCGGCCGACCACCCGGCGCTGGCCATCCCGGGCTTCGCGCTGATCGGCGTCGGCATCGCGGTGATCGTCCCGCTCGCCTTCGCGGCGGCCGGGCGGATCGGCAACAACCCCAGCCAGGCCATCGCGGGCGTCGCCACCGTCACCTACACCTCCGGCCTGGTCGCACCGGCCGTGATCGGCGCCCTCGCCCAGGCCACCTCGCTGACCGTCTCCTTCGGCCTGGTCACCCTGCTCGCCTTCGCCCTCCTGCTGAGCGCCGGGGCACTGCGCCGCGCCGAGCCGGACTTCCCCGCCGCGGGGGTGAGCGCGGCCGCGGCGGAGAGCACCCCGGGTCAGAACCTCCCCGCCCGGTGACGGGCCGCCTCCGGGCCAGGGGCGCCGTACGACCGACGCCGACGGCCGGGCGCGCTCAGCACCCGGCGGTCGGCGCGACCGGCCCCCGCCCGACGGCCGGGGGTCCGCCGACGCAGCGTGCGGCGCCTGGCCGCCGGAGGGTGATCCCTTGGCCCGGCCGCCGGTGACGCCCACACCGACGTCCGCGCCGGCCCGTCCCACCGGGACGCGGCCGTCCGGGGGGCTGCTGCCGGTTGCTCGACGACCTGGTGGACGCCGACTCGATGGACCGACTCACCACCAAGGCCGACGATCGCGACACTCGGGTCAGGACCGCCGCGTTCCACGCGCCGGCCTGCGACCGGCGCGAGGGCGGCACCTGCACACCCGGCGCGGCTCGCGTCCTCGAACCCGCCCTGCGGGTCCGGGCCACGGCAGCCGAACCGGTCGGCACGTGGCGGGTCGGACCGCCCCCGCCGCCTGCGGACCGGCGCGTCGGCGCCGCTCGGGCACCGGCTACGCTCGGGCGGTGCCCGAAGCCCTGACGACCGCCCCGGCGCCGAGCGCCGCCGAGTGCTCCGCGAAGACCGCCACCGAGACCGCCCGCAGGACCGCCGTCGCGGGCGCCGCCGCACGGCCGGCCCGCTCGCCCTGGTGGCGGTTCGGCCTGCTGGTGCTGCTGCTCGGGGCGTGCGCCGGGTCCCTGCTGCTGTGGAGCCCGACGGACCTGCTCTCCGGCGGCCTCGCGGACCGGATGCCCGGCTACTGGTTCGCGCCGCTGTTCACCGTCGTCTACGCGGTCGGCACCCTCGCCTTCGTCCCTCGCCCCGCGCTCAACGCCGTCGCCGGGCTGCTGCTGGGCATCCAGCAGGGCGTACTGCTGGCCGTGCTCGGCACCACGCTCGGCGCGGCCATGGCCTTCGCCCTCGGCCGCGGCCTCGGCCGGGAGGCCCTGAAGCCCTACCTGCGCGGCAGGGTGCTCGGCGCCCTCGACCAGCGCTTCACCGAGCAGGGGTTCCGCAGCGTCCTGGTGCTGCGGCTGCTGCCCGGACTGCCCTTCCAGGCCGGCAACTACGGCGCCGCCTTCTCCGGGGTCCGCTTCCTCCCCTTCCTCCTCGCCACCGGGATCGGCGTGGTGCCGACCACCGCCGTGTACGTCACCGCGGCCGCCAGTGCGGACCGGCCCGGCTCGGCCGCCTTCCTGGTCTCGGCCGGGGTGATCGCCCTGCTGGTGCTGGGCAGCCTGGTCGGCCTGTGGCGCGCGGCAGCCGCCCGCCGCCGGGGGCGGGTCGGCTGACGGATCGCTCGCGCCGCCGAGCCGTCGGCACGACGATGGAGGCCATGACCGAACTCCATCCGCGGGTGGACCCGCCGATGGCCGCCGACGAGGCGGCCATGCTCACCGCCTGGCTCGACTACCACCGCAGCACCCTCGCCCTGAAGTGCGAGGGCCTCTCCGACGACCAGCTCCGGCTGCGTTCCGTCCCGCCGTCCGCACTCTCGCTGCTCGGCCTGGTCCGGCACATGGCCGAGGTCGAACGCCACTGGTTCCAGGGCATCCTGCGCGGCGAGGAGATCACCGTCGGCCACTACTGGACGGAGGAGGACGAGGACGGCGACTTCGACCACGTCGACACCGCCGACGTCGCCGCCGACTTCGCCACCTGGCGCGCCGAGATCCAGGCCGCCCGGGAGGCCGCGGCCGGCCTGCCGCTGGACACCGTCGGCAAGCGGCTGCGCCGCGGCCAGGAGGTGACGCTCCGCTGGATCCTCGTCCACATGATCGAGGAGTACGCGCGGCACAACGGCCACGCCGATCTCCTGCGCGAACTCATCGACGGATCAACCGGCGAGTGAAATCGTTTCCGCATCGTTGACAGAAGGTCAATTGGGCGGTGACCGGTACCGATATCGTCTACGCGCGCAACCGTACGGCACGCAGCGGCGTCGCTTCCTTTGCCCGGGTCCGCCCGGGCTTCCGGCGCGGCACGACTCGTACGGGGGTCGCGAGCGGGCGCGGGACCGGTGAACAGTGCGATACTCGGACAGTTCCGACGAGTGGATGACGTGTCAAAAACGGACACGCGCCCCCGGGGGACCAGGACGGGACGAGGCAGGGAGGCGCGGCATGGGAGCACTTCGCGACGAGCACCACAACGGGTGGCTGATGCCCTCGGGGAACTACCCGGCCGCCGTGTACGACGACGAGTGGGTCGATCAGGAGACGGTGCCCGCGGCCCCCGCGCCCACGAAGATCGTCTCCCTGCGGCCGACGGGCTTCGAGGCGGCGCGCACGGTCGGCGAGCACATCCGGGCGAGCATCCCGGTGGTCATGGACCTCACCGAGATGGAGGAGGCGGAGGCCAAGCGCATGGTCGACTTCGCCTCCGGTCTGATCTTCGGCACCCGGGGCGGCATCGAGCGGATCGCCCGCCGGGTCTTCCTGCTCACCCCGGCCGACGTCGAGGTCATGGTGATCGACCGCCCGCTCGACGACACCGGGTTCTACAACCAGAGCTGAGTCGGCCGCCCGGCCCTCCAGCGCCCCGACCGGGGACGGCAGCCGCCGTCCCCGGTTTTTGCTGCCCGCACGCAGAGCACCGAGCACTCATCTGAGACGCGCAGAGAAATTCTGAGACACAGATGTCTCAATTCGGCTAGGCTTGGTCCATGGCCACCGACCGCGACACCGTTCTCGAAGCCGCCGTCGGCGTGCTCTCCCGCCGTCCCACCGCCCACATGGACGAGATCGCCCGCGCGGCGGGCATCAGCCGGGCCACCCTGCACCGGCTGTTCCCGGGCCGGGAGGCACTGATCCGCGAGGTCGGCCGACTCGGCCTGGAGCGCTTCGCCGCCGCCCTGGACACCGCCGCGACCGAGCGGGGCGACGCCGAGGCGGCCCTGCGCCGACTGGTCGACGCCGCCGTCCCGGACGCCATGCTCTGCGCCTTCCTGGCCGGCGAGAACCAGCTCTACGAGGACGACGACATCAACGACCTCTGGGAGGTCCAGATCGCCCGGCTGCACGCGCTCTTCCTGCGCGGGCAGCAGGAGGGCGTCTTCCGGATCGAGCTGAGCGCCGCCTGGCTCAGCGAGGCCTTCTTCGACCTCGTCGCCGGCATCGGCTGGGCCATCCAGGACGGCCGGCTCGCCCCGCGCGAGGCCGCCTTCTCGCTCGCCGAGCTGTTCCTCGGCGGCGCGCTGCGCCGGCCGGCCGCCGCTGCCACCCCTGCCGCCCCCTCCCCCGACCCCACCCACAGCACCTCGGACCGGAAACCGGAAACCGATATTCCATGAGCTCGACGGCTCTGCACCCCCTGACCACCCCGACCGACCGCCAGCGCTGGACCGGCCTCGCCGTCCTGGTGCTGGCCGTGACCGTAGTCGCCCTGGACGCGACCGTGCTGTCCCTCGCCATCCCGTCCATCAGCGAGACGCTGCGCCCCAGCGGGACCCAGCTGCTCTGGATCGGCGACTCCTACTCCTTCGTGCTGGCCGGCCTGCTGGTCAGCATGGGCGCACTGAGCGACCGGATCGGCCGCAAGAGGCTGCTGCTCTCCGGCGCCACCGCCTTCGGCGCCGCCTCGCTGCTCGCCGCCTACGCGCCGGGCCCGGGCTGGCTGATCGTGGCCCGTGCGCTGCTCGGCGTCGCCGGCGCGACGATCATGCCCTCCACGCTGTCGCTGATCCGCAGCCTGTTCCCGGACGACCGGGAGCGGGCCACCGCGATCGGCATCTGGGGCGCGGCCGCCACCGCCGGCGCCGCGCTCGGACCGGTCGTCGGCGGACTGCTGCTGGAGCACTTCTGGTGGGGTTCGGTGTTCCTGCTGAACATCCCGATCCTGCTCCTGCTGCTGGTGCTCGGAGCCTGGCTGCTGCCGGAGTCCAGGGACCCCGCGCCCGGCCGCTGGGACGTGCTGAGCGTGGCGCTGTCGATGGCGGGCGTGATCGGCGTGGTCTACGCGGTGAAGGAGGCGGCCGCGCACGGCGTGGCCCGTTGGGACGTCCCGGTCGCCTTCGTGCTGGGCGCCGCCGCGCTGACCGCCTTCGTCCGGCGCCAACTGCGGCTGGAGACCCCGCTGCTGGACGTGCGACTGTTCCGCGACCGGCGGTTCACCGCAGCCGTCACGGCGTCACTGATCTCGCTGGTCGGCCTGAGCGGCGTGATCTTCGTGGTCTCGCAGTACCTCCAGCTGGTCCGCGGCTACGAGCCGCTCCAGGCCGGCCTGGCGGAGCTGCCGGCCTTCGCCGGCTCGGTGGCCGGCGGTCTGCTGACCGCCCGGATCGCCCGGCGCTTCGGCGCCCGCAGGGCCCTGACCGCCAGCCTGCTCGCCATGGGGCTCGCCGCGGGCGTCCTGGGCTGGCTCGAGCAGGACACCTCCTACCTGCTGCTGGCCGCCGCCTTCCTGCTCACCGGCACGGCCGAGGGCGTGGTCTACACGCTCGGCGCCGACCTGGTGCTGGGCGCCGCGCCCGCCGACAAGGCCGGCGCCGCCTCCGCGGTGTCCGAGTCGGCGTACGAGCTGGGCACCGCGCTCGGCATCGCACTGGTCGGCTCGGTGGTCGGCTCGATCTACGCGAGCGGGCTGGCCGTCCCGGCCGGGGTCTCCGGGGAGACCGCCGCCCGGGCCGGCGAGTCGCTCGGCTCGGCCGTCGAGGCGGCGCACGGACTGCCGACGGCGGTGGCCGAGCCGCTGCTGGCCAGCGCCAAGGACGC
>NZ_JBEPAK010000018.1:0-45256 GCF_040298565.1 Kitasatospora sp. NPDC001539
CCCGCAACCGGCTGCGGGCGCTCACCGGGACCGCTCCGGCACCCGGGGGTCGGACGGGCCTTAGGCGGTTTCGTCCGGATTCGTCTGCTCGTTGGTCCGGTGTGCCGTTGACTGACGCGCAGTGGGCGCGGATCGAGCCGTTGCTGCCGGACCGGACGCCGAGGCCTGCTGGCCAGTGGCGTGACCACCGTGAGGTGATCGACGCGATCGCCTTCAAGCTCCAACGGGGTTGAGGGCGGGGTCGAGGCCTGTGGATCAGGAGGGGATGAGCGCGGCGACCGCTTCGACGAGGAGCATCCAGGTCGGGTGCCCGCCGGTGCCGAAGGCCGAGGCGAGGGCGTAGCCGATGGCGGCGTCCGCGGGACGGGTGGGGGCGTCGTCCCGCCACCGTGCGAGGACGATCTGGTCGCCGTCGCAGGAGAAGTCGCCGAGGCGCTTGCCGTCGCGGGTGAGCCGGCTGCTCGGGATCGAGTCCGGGACCAGGACGTACGCCGCGCCGTCGTAGGTGGTCTCGACCCGGTAGGAACCTCGGAGGAGTCTGCCTCTGCCCGGGCGCAGCGGTACCGGGTCGCCGTCCACGGTCAGGGTGAGGTGGGTGGCGTCGCGGGTGCCGATGGCGATCTGCGGGTCCGGTTCGCAGTCCGGGTCGCGGGCCAGCACGACGGTGGGGATGCGCTCCCCCGAGACGGTCACCCGCTCCTGGCCTTCCAGGCTGACGGTGATCGCTCCGAACAGCGTGTCCTCGCAGGTGAAGGGGGCGTGCGTCGAGAGGTCGGTCATCTGTGGTCCTTCCTCAAGGGATCGGAGCAACTGTGGGGAACGTCGGGCGGGTTCCGCAACTGCGGACGACTTTCACCCGGGCCGCCGGGGCCGGTCGGCGGAGGCCACGCTGGACAGCCGCTGGGTGATCAGCCGCACGGTCCCGCCCCCGCCCCAGCGCGCTGCAGCAGCGCCGCCCGCCGCGGGCGGTGCCCAGGTGGAGCTCGGCGACGGTCTCGCCGACCCGAAGCGGGTGGCCGACCCCCACGTGCAGCTGGATGCCGACGGCCGGGTCGGCGGAGCCGGCGGCCCAGGCGTGCCAGGCGCCCAGCCCGGCGGCTAGGGCCCGCGGTGAGGACGAACGCCGGCGGGCGGCACCGGCCGTCCGCTGCCAGGTGGACCTTCGTGGTCAGCCCGCCGCGGGAGCGCCCGATCGCGTGGTCGTCCGGTTCTCCGGCCGGGGCCCCCTTGTGCGGGCCCCGGCCGCATGCTGGTGTGCGCGCACGATCCAAGCGAATCCGCCTAGGGGCGGAGCAGGGTGCGCAGGTCGACGATCCAGTAGCCGCGGGCGCGGACGCCGCCGATGATCCGGGGCAGGGCCTCGGCGTCCAGGCAGGTGGTCGGCCCGCCCTCGTCGGTGGCGCCCACGTGGAGCTGGAGCACGGCGCCGGGGGTCAGGGCGGCGAGGGCCCGTTCGACGGCGCGGTCGGCGGTCATGCCGTGTCCGGGGCCGAGGTAGCCGTTGGTGTCGGCGGTGAACTCCAGGTCCGCGTAGCCGAGCCCGTTGACGGCGGCGACGGTCTGCGGGGTGGTCGCGCTGTACGGGAAGCGGAAGAAGGGCAGCGGGTCGGCGCCGCCGCCGACGGCGCGGCGGATGGCGGTGTCGGCCCGGCGGACCTCGGCGCGGGCCTGGTCGGGGGTGAGGGTGGTGAAGTCCGGGTGGCCGTACGAGTGGTTGCCGAGGCCGTGGCCCGCGGCCGCGACGGCGCGCAGGGCCCCGGGGTGCCGGTCGGCGAAATCACCGGTGGGGAAGAAGACGGCCGGGGCGGCGCGGTCGCGCAGCACGCCGAGCACGGTGTCCAGCCCGGTCTCGTTCCAGGCGGCGTTGAAGGTGAGGGCGACGACGCGCTCCTCGGTGGGGATCCGGCGGAGCTCGCCGCCGAGCAGGGCCGGGGGAGCCGGGGCGAAGCCCGTGAGCGCGGTGAGGGCGGCGAGGGCGAGCAGGGCCGCGAGGGCGGCGCGGAGGCGGTTCACCCCGGTTCAACGCGGCGGCGGGCCGGGACGCCACGGCCGGGCACCCGTCCAGGCGTGCCCGGCCCGCACGGCGGCGTCGGCGGTGTGGGACGGGTCACCTCCGGCTGTGACGACTTGAAGAAATCTTCATCTGTCGCGATGATGCCTAGCGGCCGCGCCGCCGTCCGCCCGGCCCGGTCGGACGACCGCCGAGCCGGACCCGAGAGAGGGGCGGACCATGCCGGTCCCGCTGTACCAGGCCAAGGCGGAGTTCTTCCGCACCCTCGGCCACCCCGTCCGGATCCGCGTGCTGGAACTGCTCCAGGACGGCCCCCGACCGGTGCGCGAGCTGCTGGCGGAGATCGAGATCGAGCCGTCCAACCTCTCCCAGCAGCTCGCCGTGCTGCGCCGCACCAAGCTGGTCACCGCCAGCCGCGAGGGCAACACGGTGGTGTACGCGCTCAGCACCCCGGACGTCGCCGAACTGCTGCGCGCCGCGCGCCGGATCCTCACCGAGCTGATCACCGACCAGGGCGCGCTGCTCCCCGAGCTCCGCGCGATCGGCGGTCGGTCACCCCGCTGAGCCCGCCGCCCCGACAGAGCCGCAGACCAGCGGCGCCCCGGAGCCGCAGCGGCCGGCGAGCCCCGGGGGCCGCACGGCCGCCCCGACCCGCAGAACCCAGGAGAACCCCACCATGAGCGACCGTGCCGGTGACAGCACCGACGAGGAGAAGAGCCGCCGCAAGGCGATGCTGATCCGCGCGGGCATCTACATCTTCGCCACCCACCTGTTCGCCGGCTTCGTCCTGCTGCTCTTCGCGGTCGGCGGCCGCCAGTAGCGGCCGCAGGTAGCGGCGGCAGGTAGCGGCGGCACGGGAGGCGCCACCGCTCGCCCCGCGCCGGAGCGGTCACCGCGGCCGCGGGTCCGGCACCAGGTAGCGGTCGCTGGTGCTGGTCCAGAGGTGGACGCCCGCGACCAGCTCCCGGGTGCCGTCCAGGTACCACCGCCCCGCCGGGTGACGGCGGCCCAGCTCGCGGCGCAGCGCCTCGTTCTCCTGCCGGAGCCGGGAGACCCGGGTGCGCACCGCGCGGACGGCCCGGCCGCGGGTGCAGCCGCGGATCCGCTGCAGGGTGAGGACGGTGTTGAAGGCGGCCGCGCTCTGCCGTTCCTCCCGCTCCAGGGAGTAGAGGTCGTTGATCAGCGTGGCCGCGTCGGCGGTGTTGGCCCGCAGGCGGTGCAGCGCGGGCTCCGCGTACAGGGCGGCGGGGATCTCGGCGCCGTGGACCCGTTCCAGTATGTTCATGAACGGATAGACGCAACTGCCGTGGCGGCGCAGCCGCATGGTGTCCGCGAGGCCCAGGGCGAGCGCGGGGACGGTGCCGCGGGCGCGGTGCTCGGCCTCGGCGGGGAAGGTGGCCAGGCAGGCCCGCCACTCCTGGGCGGCCCGGGTGCGCCAGGTGGCCGGCATCGAGTCGCTCTGGCGGGCCCAGAGCTCCCGCCAGGCGGTGAGCAGCCGGTCGTCGGCCGGGCCGGCGGTGTCGCCGCCGTCGAGCGCGGCGGTCAGCCGGTCCACCAGGGCGCGGGCTTCGGCGGGGTGGCGCCCGGGCGGCCCGTCGAAGCGGTCGTCCAGGATGGTGAACCAGCCGAGCATGTCGATCAGCAGGTCGAGTTCCGCGCCCCGGACCGCGGGGAAGGCCTGGCCGATCAGCTCGTGCAGCGCGTAGGCCCGGTAGCCGGGCAGCTCGTCGGGGGTGAGCAGGCCGTGGCGGACCGCCCAGTCGGCGTGCCGCTCGGCGGAGGCGTGCAACTCGGCGGGAGCGCGGTGCCGGGCCGGTGCGGCGGGAGCGGCGGTTGGGGCGGTTGGGGCAGTTGGGGAGGAGGCAGGAGCGGCGGCGGTTGGGGCGGCGGTGAACGGACAGCGCGCGGCCGTCGCCCGCGCCCCGTCGACCGCCGTCGCCCGCCGGGCCGCCGGGGTGGCCGCGGGGACCTCCGCCGGCACGGCCGTGCGCGGCGCCAGCCGTACCCGCAGGCCCTGCGCCTGGACGGTGGTCCACACCACCTCCCGGGCCCGCGACCCCGGTAGCGCGACCGGCCGCCAGCGGCGCAGGATCGCCGCCGCCGCGACGGTCAACTCCGCCCAGGCGAACGCCTCCCCGATGCACTTGTGCTTGCCCGCCCCGAACGGCAGGAAGGACGGCCGTCCGACGCCCCCGGCGTCCTGCCAGCGTTCGGGCCGGAAGGCGAGCGGCTCGGGGTGGCGCACCGGGTCGCGGTGCAGGGCGGTGAGGCTGTAGAGCAGCTCCGTACCGGCCGGGACGCGGTACGGGCCGAGCTCGACCGGCACCCGGGCGGTGCGCATGAGGAAGGCGTTGGGCGCGTGCAGCCGCACCACCTCCTGGGTGACGCTGCGGGTGTACGTGAGCCGCGCGAGCGCCTCCGGGGTGGGGACGGTGCCGGCGGGCAGGTGTTCGTCCAGTTCGGCGAGGAGGCGCGCCTCCACCTCGGGGTGGCGCAGGAGTTCGTCCAGCAGCCAGGTCAGGGTCGTGGAGACGGTCTCCGTGCCGGCGCCGAACATGGTGATCGCCTCGGAGCGGACGTCGGCCTCGGTGAGCGGACGGCCGGTGGCCGGGTCGGTGGCGGCGCGCAGCAGGGCCGGCAGAGTGCCCCCGCGCTCGGTCGGTGTCTGCGGACCGGGCGGCCCGCTACGGCGGTTGACGGCCTGGTCGACGACCCGGTTGAGCACCCGCACGGCGGCGTCGAAGCGGCGGTTGACGGGCAGCGGCAGCCGGGCGAACGCCGGGTGGGGGTAGAGGGACTGGACGATCTGGCCCTTCACCAGGTCCGGCAGCGCCCGGTGGAAGGCGAGGGTGGCGTCCTCGCTGAGCCGGGCGCCGAACAGCGAGCGGGTGACGATCTCCAGCGCCAGGTGGTTCATCTCCTTGGCCACGTCGAGCACTTGGCCGGGCCGCCAGCGCCCGGCACGCTCCTCGGTGACGTGGTGCATCACGGCCAGGTACTCGGCCATCCGGTCCGGTCCGAAGGCGGGTTGGATGATCCGGCGGCGGTCGCGGTGGGCCTGGCCCTCGGACATCAGCAGGCCGTCGCCGAAGGCCGTCTTCAGGGTGTCCTGGACGGCGCCGCGCGGACAGTCGTGGGCGCGCGCGACCAGCAGGGTGTGGACCAGCCGGGCGTCGGTGACCACGCAGACGGTGCGCGGCCCGAGCCGGATGCGGACCACGCCGCCGTAGCGGGACAGCGAGCCGAGGAAGCCGAGCGGGTCACGCAGCAGGGCGGCAGCGTGGCCGAGGCCGGGGAGCGCGCCGGGGGCGAGCGGGGGGACGGCCGGGCGGCTCGTCGGGGCGGGGGGTGGCGTGGTTCTCGGCGGGACGATCCGTTTCCGTGTCTCTGCCAGCAGGGCATCGGTCAGCAGGTTCATGACACTACCTCTCACCAGAGGGGGGACCGGTGCGGACGGTACCGGGGAAGGGCACCGGGCGGGCCGGCCGGGAGGTGGGGGACCGGCGCGCGCGGACCCCGCGTGCGCCGCTGTGGGAGGGCGCACGTCATGGCAAACGCGCCGGTCTCACGGGCGTTGCGCCGAGCGCGGGCGGATCACTCCAACGGCCGATCGGTGCGAGCATCGGGCCTGCCTCCGACACGCCGCGCCGACCTGCGCGGATGTCGCCGCACCGGCGGACGCGCGGGGTCCGCGGGCAGGGCCTTTCGGCCCTCGCCGCGCGGGTGTGCGAGGGCCAGCATGGTGTGCGGAAGAGGAGGGATCTGATGGCCCGTCCGCCCCGTCGCCGTCCCCCGTCATCGCCGCCCGTCGCCCGTGACGGCCACGACGGCCTGATACCGCCGTGTCGGACGGCCCCGACGGGGCAGGAACCCACCTGGCACAGGACTGATCAGAAGGAATCCACCGACTCGGCACGCCACCAACGCCACGACAGGGGACCGGGACCATGGACTGCGACGACGAGGTCATGCTGACCGTCCGGATCACCGCCGCCGAACGGGCCTTGCTGCGGGCCCTGGCGCGCGGCCACGGCGGCGACCTCTCCGACGTGGCGGTCGACGGTCTGCTGGAGGTCGTCCCCGCCCTGTACGACGACGCCTCCGCCCTGCCGCTGCGGCGCGTCCTCGCCCGACCCGCACCCTGCGCGCTGACGCTCTGGCTGCCCGCCCCGGTCGCGGACCTGCTGCCGCTGCTGGGCGAGCGGCTGGTACGCACCGCCGGTCCGGCCGCCCGGCCGGCCAGCGCCGCCCTCTCCGCCGCGCTGCGGCTCTGGCTCGCCGGGGACCGCGCGGTGCTCGCCGCCGGGCTGGCCCGCCTGCACGGCGGCTGCGGCGCCGGAACGCCGGCGGCCGGACGGGTCGGGATCACCGTCGCGGCGTGACCCGGAGCCGGTCGCAGCGCTGACCATCACTCACCCTCCGTACACCCACCGCCGGACAGGACCCACCCCGTCCCGGTCGGGTCCCTCCTCGGGTGCCTCCCGCCCTCCAATGCCCGGCGGCCCGGCACTTCGAACGCGTTGAAGAATTCCGCAAGAGGTTTCTGTTATTGCCGTCCGTCCCGTCCGCTCTCCGGAGTGTCGGAAGGTCCGGGCGCCCCTCACCACGGGCGCGCGCGGGCCGTCGCACGAGGAAAGGAACGCGATGGGACACCGGAGCAGCGAGCTCCGTCGGCGAAGGCGCCGTCGGCTCACCCGCAGGAGCACCCTGGTCGCCGTGGCGGTGGCGGCCGGACTGGTCGCGGGCACCCTGGGCCTGCGGACGGCGTTCGAGCCGGCGGCCGTGCACGGCGCGGTCGCGGCGGCGGACGCCCAGGCGGACCGGGCCGACGCGGGCACGGACGGCGGCGAGGACGGCGGCCCCGGGGAGACCGGCACCGCCGAGGGCGCCACCAGGGCGCCCGCCCCCAAGCGGGACGAGAAGGCCGCCGCACCCAAGGCGATACCCAAGGACCAGCCCGACCGCGGCCTGGTCTACGCGGGACTGAGCCTGCCCACCGGCGATCGCTGCGGCAACATGCTGGAGGTCACCGGCAGCACCCAGTGCAGCCACGGCCCGGACGTCCCGCCCAAGGACACGGACATCCACAAGGACGTCCCGCCGGTCGCCGCGCCGGCCGCCCAGGCACCCGCGCTCACCCCGGCTCCCAACGCCCAACCGCCGTCCGCCGCCGAGCTGCTGAAGGGCGGCGCGCCCGTCCTGGACGCCACCCAGAAGGCGCTGCTGAGCGACTCCGGCAGCGCGGGAGCCCCGCAGGGCTCGCCGGCCCAGGCCCCGGCCGCCGGCTCGGGGCTGGTCTGCGAGGGTGACGGCAGCAGCGGCAACCGCGTCCAGGTGGTGTACGTGCACACCCCGGGCAACGACCGCTTCGCCCAGTACCTCTCCTCGTTCAAGAAGTGGGCCGCCGACGTCGACGTCATCTACAACGCCAGCGCCCAGGAGACCGGCGGCGTGCGCCACGTCCGCTTCGTCACCGAGTCCGACTGCACCGCCTCGGTGTTGAACGTGCAGATCTCCGACGCCGAGATCCAGGACTTCAACGCGAGCAACCGGGCCCTCGCCGCGCAGGGGTTCAACCGCAAGGACCGCAAGTACATGATGTTCACCGACGCCAAGGTGTACTGCGGCATCGGCACCTTCGCCGGGGACGAGCGCCCGGGCCAGGACAACCTCAGCAACTTCGGCCCCTCGTACGGCCGCACCGACGCCGGCTGCTGGAGCGGCTCCACCGCCGCCCACGAACTCGGCCACAACCTGGGCGCCGTGAACAACAGCGCGCCCAACTCCAGCAAGGCCGGACACTGCACGGACGAGTGGGACATCATGTGCTACTCGGACGCCCCGTACTACCCCCAGATGCGCACCGTCTGCCCGGATCGCGCCCATGACGACCGGCTGGACTGCAACCACGACGACTACTACAACACCAACCCGGCTCCCGGGAGTTACCTCACCACGCACTGGAACGTCGCCAACAACCGCTTCCTCATCGCGGGCAACGGCACCGGCCCGAACCCCACGCCCACCCCGACGCCGACCCCGACTCCGACCGGATCGCCCACCCGCACGCCCTCGCCGTCCCCGACGCCCACCGGCAGCCCCACCGCCACGCCGACCGGGACGCCCTCGCCGACCGCGACCCCGACCACCGGCGGCGGCAACGCCCCCGAGGTGGCGGCCAGTCAGATCACCCAGAACTCCGTGATGCTCAGCTGGACCGCCGTCCCCGGCGCGACCGGCTACGACATCCAGCTGAACGGCCAGACCATCGGCACCGTCCGCTCCACCGTGGTGGGCGTCGTCCGGCTGGCGCCCGACACCTCCTACACCGTGGCCGTCGCGGTCCGCGACGCCGCCGGAGCCGTCGGCAAGCCCGGCCGCGCCGCCACCTTCCGCACCCTCGGCGACGCGGGCCGCCCGCAGCCCGGCACCCACTACACCATGGTCAACGGACTCACCGGCCAGGCCGCCGACCTGTGGGGCAGCTCGATGAACGACGGCACCGTGGCCATCGCCTACCAGCGCACCGGCTACGCCAACCAGAAGTGGACCTTCGAGGACGCCGGGAACGGCGCCGTGCGGATCAAGTCCGTCCGCTCCGGCAAGTGCTTGCAACTCGGCGGCACCGCCGTCGCGGGCCAGTACGTCGCGCAGCAGCCGTGCACCGACACCGCCGCCCAGAACTGGCGGCTGAACGCCGGTGACGGCGGCTTCACCGTCACGGCCGCCGGCTCCGCCCTCGTCCTCGGGCTCAGCGACCGCTGGTACTACGGCGGTTGGCTGCTGGAGTTGCAGCAGCCGAACGGCCGGCCGTACCAGAGCTGGTCACTGCTGAAGACCGCGTAAGCGCGCACGTCCACCGGCCCGGGTGCGGCCGCCGTCACCACTCGACGGCGGCCGCACCCGGCGCCACTGCTCCCCGTACCCGCACCTCACCGCCCGAGGAATGCCCGCCATGCGAACCCGCCAGCTCCTCGCCGCCGTCGCCCTCTCCGCCGCGGCCGTCCTGCCCACCGCCGCACCCGCCGCCGCCCACGGCGACTCCGTCCACCTGGAGGTGACCGGCCAGCAGAACGGGCACGTCAGCACCGAAGCCACCTGGGAGAACGACCACGACCCGGTCACCGAGGAGTTCGCCGGGACGCTCTCCGCGACCGCCGCCGACGGCCGCAGCGTCGGCCCTTGGCGCCTGGTCGCCGTTCCCGGCCACCCGGGCACGTACACCACCCGCGAACTGCTCCCCGCCGGCCACTGGCGGGTGAGCGTCGACTGCGCGTTCCCCTCCCTCGGCCACGGCGAGCGCGAACTCGACGTCGAGGCGGCCGTGATCACCGATCCCGTACCGCCCGGCGCGAGCCCGACCGCCGGGCCCACCCCCGCCGGACCCACCCCCGCGACCGCCGGGCCGACCGCGCCGACGGCGGCCACCGCCGCGACCACCGGGCCCGCCCTCGCGACGGTGGCGGCCACGTCGGCCACGCCGGCCACGCCGGCCACCGCCACCCCCGGCGACGACAGCAGCGACGACGCCACCACCTGGGCCGCCGTCGGCACGGCCGCCGCCGCCGTCCTGCTGGTCGCCGCCGGCTTCCGGCTGCGCCGCCGCACCCGCGGCTGACGGCGAGGGACCTACTTCACGGCCTCGCCGGACTTCGCCCAGTTGTCGTGCAGCCGGTCGAGGTACGACTGCGCCTGCGGGCCGATCTTGACGCCCCGTGCGAAGGCCAGCATGTTGCCCGCGCCCGCGTTGTAGCCGAGGGCCAGCAGCTCGTCCTTGTTCAGCGGCGCGCTCGGCCGGGCGGGCACCTGCCCGGCGAGGTCGTGGAGGTGCCAGGCGGCCGCCCGGATGGCCAGGTCGCGGTCGTCCGGCAGCTCCTCCCACTGGCGGGAAGCGAACGGGCGGCCCGCCTTGGTGTCGTCGAAGGCGGCCCGGTGCATGTTGGCGATGCCGAAGGAGGCGTCGGGCTTGCCGCGCTGCCAGGCCCGTTCGAGGTCCGGATCGTGCGGCTTGTACGACTCGTTGTAGAGGATCGCCATCAGCAGCTGCGGGTCGATCCCGGCCTCGGCGGCGTACCTGCGCACCGGCGCGGCGTAGTCGGCCGGGTCGTAGCGGCCGGAGGGCTTGGACGGCGCGGCCGAGGGAGCGTCGGCGGCGGGCGCTCCGGACTGCGCCCCGGACGGCGCCGTGCCACCCGGGGCGGAGGGGGACGGCGCCGAGGAGGCCGCGGTGTCGTGGCCGCCGCCGCGGACGAGGCCCCAGCCGACCGCGACCAGGACGCCGATGACGAGCCAGCGCCCCCAGCGCGACCCCTTCTGTTCCTCGCTCACCGCTTCCGGCTCCTCCCCGTCCGCCCGCACCGTCGTTCGTCCGTCGTACAGCCGATCCTGCCCCGTGGAGCCCGCTCGGCGCTCTTCCGGTCCTCGTCAGGGTCGCACAGAACGTCCTCCGCCTCCTCGGCACCGGTGCCGATCCGCCCGCCGTCACCTGCGTCCGGGCGCCCGTCCGCGGCCCCGCCGGCCCGCCGGACGCCGCCCCGGCCCGTCGCCGTGCCCGGAGGCGCAGCCGGTCGCCGTGTCAGCGAGGTTCCTCGAACGCCCGAAGACGGTGACGCACTGCTCCCCTGGCGCGTTCCTGTTGATGTGCCGACACAGCGGATCATGGTCATCCCGACGACGGCCCACCGGGCCGTGCGCTCCTGCAGGATGACGGTGGGTGACTTTGCTGGAATGGGTTCCGTGTGCTCCGGCCCGGCTTCCGCCGGCCCGGAGAAGTCGGGACCGCCGCAGGACGGAAGGCGTCCCGGCACGTGCGGTGGCGTGGTCGCGCCGCCGCAGCCGAAACGATCGAGGGAAGTGCGCATGGCCGGCCAGCGGGCGAGAACGCCGTACCAGGACGCGGGGACCCGCTCCGAGGAACCCGCCGTTCCCGCCCAGCGCTCCCCGGCGGCCGGCGGCGGCACGCCCGACCGGGCCGGGGGTGCCCGCGCCCAGCGCGGCGCGGCCTCGCGCCGGCGGCCGCAGGGCCGCCGACTCGGCGGACGGCTCGCGGCCCTGTCGGCCGTCGGGCTGCCCCTGCTCGGCGCGGTCGCGGACGAGCTGGGCGGCCCCGGCGTCGGCATGCTCTTCGCGGTCGGCGCGGTGCTCGGCACGGCCGCCGCGGCCGCGCTGTGCGGCCCGGCCGGGCGGTGGTGGGTCCTCACCGGCGCCCCGATCGTGGTGCTGCTCACGGCCTCGGGCGTCGAGTACCTGTCGAATCCCGACCGGTACCGGGGGAAGGCCGTCGGCACCGGCGCGGTGCGCTGGGTGGTCGGGGCGTTCCCGGTGATGGCGGAGGCGTTGACCGCCGCGCTGCTGGTCATCGTGGTGCGGACCGTGCTCGACCGGCGCCGACCCGGCAGGGCCGCCGCCCCCAGCGGAAGGAGCCGCCGTGGCTGATCGCGGCCACCATCCCCGCCCCCGGCCCCACCCGCGCCCGCGCGCCCGCGGCCGGACGCCGCGCGGCCCCGCCCCGCTGACCGTGGCCGGCCGCACCCTCGCCTGCACCGTGTCGATCGCCGTGCTCGGCGCCAGCGGGTTCACCTGGTACGAGTACCGGAGCCTGGACGACGGCATGATCAAGTCCACCGCGCTGAGCGAGGCCAAGAAGAACGCACCGCGCCACCTGGACAAGTCCGTCAACCTGCTGCTGATCGGCCTCGACAGCCGCAAGGACATGGACGGCAACGACCTGCCCAAGCAGTTCGTGGAGGACGAACTGCACGCCGGATCGAGCGAGATCGGCGGCTACAACACCAACGCCCTGATCGTGCTGCACATCCCCGCCAACGGCGGGAAGGTCGCCGCCCTGTCCGTCCCGCGCGACGACTACGTGCAGACCGTCGGCGCCGACGGCAGGATGCACAAGATCAAGGAGGCCTACGGCATCGCCAAGGAGGCCGCCGAGGCGAAGCTCGCGGGCAAGGGCCTGTCCAAGGCGGAACTGGAGCGGCAGAGCCGCGAGGCCGGCCGCTCGGCCACCATCCAGACCGTGCAGAGCTTCCTGGACGTCCCGATCGACCACTTCGCGGAGGTCAACCTGATCGGCTTCTACGACATCGCCAAGGCGGTCGAGCCGATCCAGGTCTGCCTCAACCACCCGGTCGACGATCCGATCGTCGCCCGCACCGCCACCCACGAGGGCGGCGGCACCGGCCTCAAGCTGCCCGCCGGGATCAGCTCGCTCTCGGCGGCCCAGGCCCTGTCCTTCGTCCGCCAGCGCCACCACCTCACCAACGGCGACCTCGACCGCACCCACCGGCAGCAGGCGTTCATCTCCTCCGTCGAGTACAAGCTCAAACAGCAGGGCATCCTCAACGACTTCGGGCAGATGCAGCGGCTGTTCGGGGTGGTGAAGAAGGACGTCGTCATCGACGACGAGTGGAACATCCTCGACTTCGCCCAACAGGCGCCCAACCTCACCGGCGGCAACGTCGAGTTCAACACCCTCCCGATCACCGGGTTCAAGACCGTCGGCGGGCAGGAGGTCAACACCGTCAACCCGGACCTGATCAAGAAGATCGTCCAGCAGCTGTTCAACCGCGAACCGGTGCCGGCGGCCCCGGCCGCAGCGCCCAGCGCGACGCCGAGCGCGGCCCCGGGGGAGCAGACCGCCGCCCCCAGGTCCGTGGTCGACGTCAACGCGGCGGCGGGCGCGGGTGCGGCCTCCACCGAGTCCAAGGCGCTCGCCGACCTCGGCTTCCAGGCGGGGAGGATCGGTGACGCCCCGGCGCGGACCCGGGCCACGACGGTGGCGTACGGCAGCGGGGCCAAGGCCGACGCCCAGCAGATCGCCGCCCGCTACGCGGTCACCGCCGTCCCGTCCTCCGCCGTCCCCGCCGGGCACGTCGTGGTCACCCTCGCCGCTCCCCGGACCCCGACGTCCGCTCCGGCGGCGCCCACCGCGGGCACGGCGCCCGACGGCTCCACCGACCCGACCGCGGGGCTGCCGATGCAGGGGCCGGCCGTGAAGGCGGGCGGGATCCCCTGCGTGGACTGAGGGCGGGCACCCCGGGCACGCGCCCCGGCCTGGCCGAGGGAACGTGCCCGGGGTGCCCGTCCGTCCGTCCTGGCAGGGCGATCACCTCGTCCACGACGCGGGGTCACGTCACGGCTTCTGGCGAGGGGGCCGGTCGGTCACGGGCGGGGGGCCTTCGCACCGTGGACGGCGCGGTACTCGGCGGCCAGCCAGGGCCCGAGGTCGTCGACGAGCGCGGCGAGGGCCGCCCGGTCGGTGGTCGGCGTGCGGGCGATCGCGGCGGCGAGGCGCATCTGGGCGGCGCGGCCGGGGTAGTAGCCGGCGAACACCTCGGCGGAGGCCGCCAGATCGCTGGTCCAGCCGCCCCAGCGGGGCATCACCAGGGTGAAGCCGGTCCGGACCAGCCGACGGGAGACGGCGCGGCCGAGGAGCCGGAGTTCGGCGTCGGAGCCGGCGGCCGCCAGCCGATCGCGCCAGCCGGGGAGCGCGAGCGCGAGGTCGCCGTTGGTCTCCCGGGCGAGCAGGGAGCCCGGCCGGTAGCGGGGGAGCCGCCCGGCGAGGTCCGGGCCGAGCAGCGGCGTGCACAGGCAGGCGACGAACCAGCCCAGGTCGTGGCGCTCCAGGTCGCTCAGCAGCGTGCCGGTGGAGAACAGGAGCACTCCGACGCCGTCGACCTGGGGGAAGGTGGCGTCCAGACCGGCCTCCAGCGCGTCGGCCTCGGCGCGGTCGGCGGCGGTGGGCTCGTGGTGCAGGGCGAGCAGCAGGTCGAGGTCGGAGACGCCGGGGACCGCGGTGCCGCGCGGGACGCTGCCGTACAGGTAGGCGCTGTGCAGCCGTGCCGGGTCGAACGCGGCGGCGATCCGCTCCCGGGCGGTGTCGACCACCGGCGCGAACGCCGCGGACACCCGCTCCAGGGAGCCCTCCCGTGCGATGTACCCGTCCTGGTCCAGTCCCCTCGTGATCATGACGGCACTCTGCCCGTCCGACGCGCCGTCGGCCAGCGAATAACGCGGGTGGCCGCTGCGGCCGGCGGCCGGTCGGGTGTCAGTGGGGTGTGCGAGCATCCCTGGCACACCGACAGGAACGGGGGCGGCATGAGCAGGTGGAGCATCGGCCACGTCGACGACGGCGCCGCGCCGGACGCCGCGGTCGGCCTCGACTGCGCGGCGCGGCACGGGCGGGGGCGGCGTCCCGGCACACGGGACCGGGCGCGTGGCCGGAGACGGGGCGGGACACCGGTTCCCGCGGACGTCCGGGCGCTCGGGCCGAAGGGCGCCGGGATGCGGCGGCGCTGAGGCGCGCCGCTGCCACTGGCCGCGGGCGGACGGTGGCAGCGGGGTCGTCGGGCGCGGTCAGGAGGTCGCGGTGGCCGTCGACGGGCACGGCGGCAGGGTCGACGGTGTCGGCGGCTGCGTGGTCGCGCAGGTCGCGGTCGGCGTCTTCGGCGCGGTGGCGGTCGTCGTTCCGGCAGCCGTGGTGGTGGTCTGCCCGGTCGGTGACTTGGTGGTCGTCGAGCCGGAGGCGGAGGAGGCGCCCGTCGTCGCGGTCGTCCCCGACGGCTTGGTCGAACCGGTCGAGGCCGAGGCCGACCCGGTCCCCGTCGAGGCGCCCGAGGACGTCGCGCCCGAGGACGTCGCGCCGGAGGACGTCGCGCCCGAGGACGTCGCGCCGGAGGAGGTCGCACCCGAGGTGCTCGCCGAGCCGGATCCGGACGTGGCGCCCGACGTCGAGGCACCCGCCGACGGCGTGCCCATCTGCCACGGAGCCGGCGGCGGGATCCCCGGCACCAGGGGGCCCTTGGGCGGCGCCACGCCCTTGTCCACCACCTCGGCCCGCCCGGTCAGCCGGGCGAACCAGCCGCCGGTCTGGACGTCGACCAGGACGAGCTCGGTCACCGGCTGCGGCGCCGGGACGACGACGATCAGCGAGGCCGGCTGGAAGCCCGGCCACGGCTTCCCGACGTACTTGGCGCCGGACACCAGCGCCGGCGGCTTCAGCGGGTTGCCGCAGGAGCAGCGCACCCGCGGCACGCCCTGGGCGTCCACCAGCACGGCCGTGCCGGCCTGGAGCGCCGACTGGTACTCCGTCACCATGCCGCTCTTGTAGCTGTGGTTGGTCACCCGGGTGTCCACCCGCAGGTACGCCGAGGTCAGCGAGCGCAGGTAGGACGGGATCGCGGACTGCTCGATGCCCGCGGCGGAGGCCCAGGCCCGGCCCTTGTCGCCCGCGGAGACCATGGTGATCAGTCGCTCGGTGTCGCAGCTCGGCTTGGACATCGTTCCCGCGTAGAGCCCCTCGGAGGTGCCCTTGACGCTGTGCAGAGCGGCGGGGGACGTGCTCTGGCCGCCCTGTCCGGTCTGCTGCGTCCGGGAGCTCGTCGGGGCCGCGGGCGAAGCGGTCACCGGGGTGGTTTCCACCGAAGGGGTGAACGGGTCCGGCCCGGGGTCGGCCGGAGTCTGCAGCGCCACCTCGTTGGCGGTCGGCACCGTCTCGGTCTTGCTCCCGCCGCCCTGGTTGCTGACGATCAGCACGGTCGCCACCACCGCGGCCGCCAGCGTGGCCGCGGCCGCCGCCAGGCCCCTGCCGGAGCGCCACCACGGCCTGCGCGGACCACCACCGCCGGTGCTGCCGTCCCCGCCGCCCGAGGGCGGCCCGGCCGGCCCCGAGGGGCCGGAGGGCGGTGGGGGTACGGACGGCGGTCCGGCCGCACCGCCACCCGAAGGGGGCCCGGCCAGGGGGCCGGACGGGGGACCGGAGGGCGGCCCGAACGGCGGCTCGCTCGGCGGACCGGAGGGAGGCGGTTGGGAACTCATCGAGGCTCCGTTTCGCAGGCGGCCGGCGGAACGGCCGGCACGGGAAGCTCCTGCCATGGGCTTTCCTTTCTCCCCCGGAGCCCCGTCCGCCGCAACAGCAGGTGCGCGCGCGGTCGCCGAGCGTGCCCACCGGCCGTCGGTCAGGCTGGGAACCGGCACCCGGCACCGGCACCCACGAACCGGCACCCCGGGGCCGAACGGACCCGCTCGGCCAGAGGAGGCGACATGCAGCAGCCCACACCCCGGGCCGCCGGCCCGTCCGGCGCCGTCCGCGGCTGGCTGGACGCGCTCGCCGTCGTGCTGGCCGGCCTGGTCGCGATGGCGGCGGTCGCCGCGCTCGGCCTCTGGCTGGCCGGCGCCGACGACCTCCCCGAGGGCGGCTTCCCGCCCGTCCTCGCCGCCACCATGGCGCTCGCCGTCGGCGGTTCCGTCCAACTCGACGGCGCGGCGGGCGGTTTCGCCGCCGTGGACGCCGGGGTCACCGCGATGCCACTCACCGTGTCGGTGGTCGGCGCGGTGGCGATGGCCGAGGTGTTCCTGCGCCAACTGCGCTTCCGGGCGGTGGCCGGGGGAGGCGAACTGCTGGGCCGGATCGCCCGGACGGTGCTGCTGTGGTTGCTCGCCCTGGTGCTGATCACCGTCGTCGCGAAGCACACCTTCACGGTGCCGCTCGGCGGCAGCCTCGCCCAGACCATCGGCAACGCGCTCGGACTCACCCCGCAGGTCGGCTTCCACGCGGAGGCCGCGACCACCATCGGCATCGGACTGGCCTGGCTGCTGCTGGTGCTCGCCGCCGTCTTCGCGGTGTCCCGGCGGGCGCCGCTGCCCGGTGCCCTGCTGCGCTACCAACTCGCCGTCCGTCCGCCCGCCTTCGCGCTCTGGGCGGTGCTGCTGGCGTACCTGGCGATCGGCGCGGTGGTCGGCGTGGTCACCGCGATCGTGCACGGCAACGCCCGGCAGACCCTGGCCGTGGTGCTGCTCGCGCTGCCCGACCTGGCCTGGCTGGCCTTCGGGCTCGGACTCGGGGCCCAGTGGCAGGGCCGACTGACCGGCGCGCTGGGCCTGCCCGTCCCGCGCCCGCTCAGTTCGGTGCTGCGCGCCCCGAACGGGCAGCAGGCGACCGTCGACCTCGGCACCCTCGCCGACCACGACCCGAGGAGCTGGTGGCTGCTGCCGGTGGCCGCCGTCCTGCTGCTCGCCGCCGCGTTCCTCGCCGCCCACCGCTCCCCGCGCACCGTCCGGCTCTGGCAGCACGCGGTCCGCTTCGCCCTGGCCACGGCCGTCACCGTGCTGCTGGTCGGCCTGTGGACCAGGGTCGACGCCGACTACGGGCTCTCCGTCCTGGGCGTCGGCCTCGGCCAGGGCGGTCTGGCCGACCTGCTCGGTACGGTGCTCGGCGGCAGCAATCCGCTGGCCGGGCTGGGCAGCGGCAGTCTGACGCTGCGCCCGGTGCTGTGGACGGCCGTCCCGCTCGCGGCGGGCTGGGGGCTGGTCACCGGCGCACTGGGCGCGCTGCTGGCGGCCCGGTTCCGGCACCTCGGCGAGGTGCCGGAGGCCGGTGCGGGGACCGGTGCGGAGGCCGGCCGCTGAACGGCGCACCGGGGGCGGTCGGACGGCCTCGGCGGTGCGGAGGCCGTCCGCTGTACGGTTCGCCGGGGGCGGTCAGACGGCCTCGGCGATCAGGATGACCGCCGCCGGGAGGGCCTGGCCGAGGGCGCCGCGCCACAGCTTCGGCTTCGAGACGAACAGGGTGATCCCGCCGGCCACCATGAACGCGCCGACGTAGACGATGATCGCCCGCCCCGACCCGGCGTGGCCGGTGTGCAGCAGCACCAGGCCGGCTACCAGGCCGAGGGCCAGGAACAGGTTGTAGAAGCCGACGTTGAAGCGCCACAGCCGGACCTCCGGGGCGTCCGCCGTGCTGCCGGTCAGCAGGTAGCGCACCCGCGGGTGGCCGTACAGGTAGCTCTCCAGCGGCCAGACCACCAGGTGGATCGCGGCGGCGAGCATGGCGAAGACCTGGCTCACGGCGTTCATCGTCAGGGCTCCCTCTCGGTCGCGGTGCGGCTCCGGGTTCAGTCCCGGGGTGCCGGGTGGACCACCGGTGCGGCCCAGGCGGGCGGCTCGGGCACCGGCGCGATGCCCCGGTCGGGCACCGGGACGACCTGGGTCGGCGGCCCGGCCCCGGCCCAGGGAGCGGGGATGGCCGAAGCCCGCAGCTCGGCGACGAACTGCAGGCAGTCGGCGTACCGCTCGTCGGGCGTCTTGGCGAGGGCCCGGGCGACGACCGCCTCGACCGCCGGCGAGAGGTCCGGCCGGTGCTCGCGCAGGACGGGCGGCTGTTCGTTGAGGTGCGCCCAGAGCAGGGCGAGGTCACTCTCCCGGCGGAACGGCGGGGTGCCGGCGAGCATCTCGAAGACCACGCAGCCGAGGCCGTACTGGTCGCAGCGCCCGTCCAGCGCTCTGCCGGAGATCTGCTCGGGAGCCGCGTAGTCGAGCGTCCCCACGATCTGGCCGACGCTGGTCAGCCCGCTGAGCGACAGCGACTTCTTGGTGAGGCCGAAGTCCGCCAGGTACAGGTGCTCGGGGTGCTCGCTGTCCGTTCCGGCGGCGACCAGCACGTTGCCCGGCTTGACGTCCCGGTGCACCAGGCCGTGGCCGTGCGCCGCGTCCAGTGCGGAGGCGATCTGCAGGGCCAGCCGGGCGGCGCGTTCGACGGGGAGCGGGCCGTCCCGGTTCATCAGTGTGCGCAGGTCACCGCCCTCGACGTAGCGCATCGCGAGGTAGAGGATGCCCTCGTGCTCGCCCGCCTCGAACACCGGGATGATGTGCGGGTGGTCGATCGCCGCGGCCGCCTCCGACTCGTGCATGAAGCGCCGGCGGAAGACCTCGTTGCGGGCCAGCTCGGGGGCCAGCAGCTTGACCGCGACGGTCCGGCCGAGCCGCAGGTCCTTGGCCCGGTAGACCACGGCCATCCCGCCGCGTCCGATCTCGCTCTCCAGCCGGTAGCCGGCGACCTTGCGTCCGACCAGTCCGGCGGGCAGGGCGGCTGCGGTGCTCCGGGAGGCGGTCACGGGTCGCCGGTCCGGGTGGGGGCGTACGGGCCGTACGCCGGGGCGGGCGAGGGCGAGCGCGAGGGCGAGGGAGAAGGTGCGGTGGCCGGTCGCGGGCTCGGCCGGTCGGTGGAGGCGTACGTCTGGAGCTGCAGCCCGTCGCAGTAGCACCAGCGGTCGTGCACGGGGTCGAACACCCAGAGCGCCTCGCCGTCCGCCACCAGGCCGAGCCGCAGACCGCGCGTCCGCTCCCGGAAGGACTCCAGATCCAGGCTGCCCGCCGCGAGGTCCTCCAGCAGGGCGCGGTAGCGGGCCAGCGCCGTCTCCGCCTCGGCGAGGGCCGGGCGCGGGTCGGCCGTCCGGGCGGGCGGGGCGCCGGCCGCGGGCGGCGGCTGGGGGAGGGCGACCAGCAGGCGGGCGTCCACCCAGGTGGTCCAGCCGTTGGAGCAGAGCACCTGGGCCCAGTCGCCCTGGCCGGCGATGAGCCGCAGCGGGAGCAGCGGGTCGAGCCGGGCGGAGGGCCGTGCCGGATCCGGGGCCGCCCAGGTCGCCATCCCGGTCGGCGGGGCGACGTGGGTGGGGCGGAACGCGAACTCGTCCATGGGCGGCACTTCCTCCGCCGCGCGACCCGGCCGTCGGACGGCCGGACCCCCGCCGTGCGCGGCACGACTGCACAGGTCGATTTCCACTCTACCGGCGGGTGCCGGGCGCCACCCGGCGCGCTCCCGCCGCCCCGTCCGGAGCGCCTCCCGCCCGCCGCTCCTTCCGCGTCACGGCGGGCTCACTTCCGCATCACGGCGGGCTCGTGCCGCCGCAGCAGGAACAGCACCAGCAGTCCGTAGGCGGCCGAGAGCGCGGGCAGCACCGCGATGTCCTGCAGCCAGCCGGCCCGCTCGGGGCGGAACATCGGGTCCGCGGTGAGCGGGGTCGGGAAGGAGAGCGCGCGCAGGTCGACGGTGCGGGCCATCGCCGACAGACCCCAGCGGGACGGCACCAGCCAGGCGACCTGTTCCAGACCGGGCACACCGTGGAGTTTGAGCATCAGGCCGCTGAAGACGATCTGCACCACGGAGAGCAGCACCAGCAGCGGCATGGTGGCCTCCTCCTTGGCCACCAGCGCCGAGACCAGCAGCCCGAGCATCATCGCCGAGAAGGCGAGCAGGCCGACCGCGATGATCAGCTCCGGCAGCCGGGGCATCACCACCCCGGTGGTCAGCGCCGGCGGGCTGCCGGGCGGCAGCCGCGGTTCGATCCGCACCCCGGCCAGTCCGACGACGGTGAGCACCGCCGCCTGAGCGACCGTGATCGCGCCCAGCACCACCACCTTGGACACCAGGTAGGCCGATCTGGACAGGCCCACCACCCGCTCCCGCCGGTAGATGGCCCGTTCCTTGACCAGCTCGCGCACCGAGTTCGCCGAGCCGGTCAGCAGGCCGCCGATGCAGAGGGTGAGCAGGCAGTTGATCGCGTTGTCCTGGCTGATCCGGGTGCCCGCGATCACCCGGCACATCAGGCCGATGATGAAGGGCAGCGCGATCATCACGGTGAGGAACAGCCGGTCGGCGGCGAGCACGGCGGTGTACCGGCGCACCAGGGTGCCGAGTTGGGACAACCAGCCCTGGGGCTTCTCCGGCCCGATCCCGGGCTCGGCCCGCCCCTGGTCCGGCGGCGCGGGGGCGGGCAGCTGCGCCGCGGGCACGGACTCCGAGGCGACGTAGCGGGCGTACAGCGGGGAGGCCCGGAAGCGCTGCTGCCAGGCGGCGTGGTCCTCGTTCTCGAAGGCCTCGAAGGCCTCCGGCCACTCGTCGAAGCCGAAGAACCCGAGCGCCTCGCCCGGTGGCCCGTAGTACGCCGTGCGGCCACCCGGGGCGAGCACCAGCAGGCGGTCGCACACGCTCAGGCTCAGCACGCTGTGGGTCACCACGACGACCGTCCGCCCGTCGTCGGCCAGTCCGCGCAGCATGTGCATCACCGAGCGCTCCATGCCCGGGTCCAGGCCCGAGGTCGGCTCGTCCAGGAACAGCAGCGAGGGCTTGGTGAGCAGCTCCAGCGCCACGCTGACCCGCTTGCGCTGCCCGCCGGAGAGGCTGGCGATCACCTGGTCGGCCCGGCTCTCCAGTCCCAGTTCCCGGATCACCTCCAGCACCCGGGCCTCGCGCTCGTGGGCGGCGGTGTCGCCGGGGAAGCGCAGCTCGGCGGCGTAGGACAGGGCGCGGCGCACGGTCAATTGGGTGTGCAGGATGTCGTCCTGCGGGACGAGGCCGATCCTGCGGCGCAGTTCGGCGTAGTCGCGGTAGAGGTCCCGGCCGTCGTACAGCACGGTGCCCTGGTCGGCGGGGCGCAGCCCGGTGAGCGCGTTGAGCAGGGTGGACTTGCCCGCGCCGCTCGGGCCGGCCACCGCGAGCAGCGCCTTCTCGGCGAGCGGGAAGCTGACGTCGTCCAGCAGCACCCGGTGGTCCGGGCCGACCCGGACGACCAGGTGCTGGACGTCCAGCGAGATCTCGCCGGTGTCGGTGTACTCGACCAGTCGGCCGTCGGCCAGGCAGAGCGCCGAGTGGCCGATGCCGACGACGTCCGCCGGGCCGACCCGCGCCCGCTTGACCGGGGTGCCGTTGAGGTAGGTGCCGTTGTGGCTGTCCAGGTCGACGATCTCCTGGCCGCCGTCCGGGAGTTCGCGCAGCTCGGCGTGGTGCCGGGAGACCACCAGGTCGTCCAGGACCAGGTCGTTGTCCTCCGCGCGGCCGATCCGCACGGTGCGGCCCGGCAGGGGGAGGACGGCGCTCGGGCTGCGGAAGACGGCGGAGGACTGCGGGGCGAGCAGCACGGTGCGCTCGCCCGGGCGGGCCGCGGGCCCCGCACCGGGGGCAGCCCCGGGAAGCCCGGCGAAGGTGGCGGACGGGCCGGTGGCCGGATCGCCGAACCGCAACCGGGTGCCGGGGCCGACGTCCTCGCGGACGATCCGGTGGCCCTGGTCGTAGGTGCCGTTGGTGCTGCCGACGTCCTCGAGCAGCCAGTGGCCGTCGTCGGCGCGCAGCACCGCGTGGTGCCAGGAGACCCGGGGGTCGTCCAGGACGATCTCGCTGGTCGGGTCGCGGCCGAGGTGGTAGGCCCGGGTCGGATCGATGAGCCGGGAGTCGCGGTCGGTGACCAGCACGAGGGGCGGCGCGGTGGGCGCGCCTGGGCGCTCTCCCATGGTGCGTAGTCTATCGCCGCCCGGGCGGAACGGCCTTGTCGGGCCGGGGGATTGGACTGGACCACTGAGAGGGGGCGGCACCGGCCGCCCGGCATGCCGGACGGGTCACCCGGACGAGTGAGCGCCGGTGATCATCAACGGTCTCACCCCGACGTGCCCTCGGCGAGCCCCCGCGGCGGCTCCCAGGAGCAGGCCGCGGTCGCGCCCGAGGTGAGCCCCCAGGGGCTCGGCACCTCCTGCTCGTCCTCGTCCTCCCCGCCCTGGACCGGCAACCGGTCGATCACCGCGACCAGCGCGGGCGGCAGCCGGGGTGCCAGGCCCCGGTGCACCCTGGAGAGGACGTCGCGCCGCACGTCCTCCGGCAGCAGCGGCCGGGCCCCCGGCGGCGGCTGCGGCCCTGGCGGGTGTCCGGCCGCGGCCAGTTGCTCCGACCAGGCCCGCCAGTAGTCCGCGTCGTCGGTCTCGCCGAGCCTGAGGTGGTGCAGGTGCAGGCAGTACGCGGCCGTTCCGCTGCCCGAGCCGGCCGCGAAGCGCCACCAGAACTCCGCGCCCTCCTCGTTGCCGGTGGCGTACAGCAGCGCGCCGAACACCTCAGCCCCCTCGGGCTGGATCCGGCGGGCGTCGACCAGCAGGTCGAGGCCCCGGGAGGCGCACGGCGCGCCGAGCACCAGGGCGACCACCAGACCGAGTTCGAAGGAGGCCTGCTCGTGCTCGGAGGGCAGGTGCGCCGGGGCCGCCGTCAGCCTGGCCTGCCGCAGGGCCGCGATCCGTTCGGCGTTGGCGCGTTCGGGCCGGGGCACGTGGAAGGCCGTGCGCCCCCCGCCGGCGGCGCACGCCCCACCCGATGCCCCGTCCTGGCGGTCGACGGTCACAGTCCGTCTCCGTCGTCCGGCAGTTCGCGCACGCCGAGGCGGCGCGCCAGTCGTTCCCGGGCGTGCCGGAGGTTGGAGTGCACCGTCGCCACCGGCCGCCCCAGGTAGGCCGCGATCACCTTGCTGTGCAGACCCAGCAGGTACCGCAGGATCACCACGTCCCGCTGGCGGTCCGGCAGTTCGAGGATCGCCGCGTACAGCCGCACCTCGTCCGCCTCGCTGTGCAACAGCCCGCTGGCGACCTGCTTGAACGCGCCGATCACGGCCGCGAAGGTGACCGCCTCCACCTCCACCGGCTCCTCGGCGGCGACCCAGTCCGCGACGTGCCGGGTGACCAACCGCCAGGCGTACGCGGCCGGTTCCTCGAACCGCAGCACCTGCGGCCAGCAGCGGGCCAGGTCGGCCTTGACCGCCTCGACCACCAGCGCGGCGTCGCCCTGACTGCCTATCCGGGTCAACGCGAGGGCGTGCCAGGCCGGTTGGTGCGTCTCGCAGAAGGCGGCATAGGTCAGGTCCAGGCGCAGACCAGCCTCCACCGCGGTCGGCTGCCCGGGCCATGCGGCGTCGGTGCCCACCGCCTCCCCTCCCCGGTGCGTGCGCACGGGAGCGCCCCTGTCGATCGTCATCGAGCCTGCTTTCCGTGGCCGCCGGCTGCTCGCCGCGCCACCCGAGGGTCGGGCTGTCTGCGCCCATCCTCATCGCGTCGGGCCCGTCACTCGAGGCTGTCCTGCGAATACGGATTGTCATCCGATGTGATCCGGCCACCGGTTCGGCCGGGGCAGGCACGGCTGTTCGGGCCGTCGGGAGGGGCGATTGGCCCCCGGGCCCGCGGGGCAGCAATCGGACGGTGTCCGTCCTGGCGAGGAGAAGCGCGATGAGCCTCTACGACGGGGTCGACCTGCGGCTGAACGTGCCGCACTCGGCCCGGATGTACGACTACTACCTCGGCGGCTTCACCAACTTCGCCGCGGACCGCGAGGCCGCCGGGCACGCCCTCGCCGTCGCGCCGTGGCTGCGCCACGCCGCCCGCGCCAACCGCGCCTTCATGCACCGCTCGACCCGCGCCCTCGCCCGGGCCGGGATCGACCAGTTCCTCGACATCGGCACCGGCATCCCCACCTCGCCCAACCTGCACGAGGTCGCCCAGGGCGTCGAGCCGCGCGCCCGGGTCGTCTACGCCGACAACGACCCCATCGTCCTGACCCACGCCCAGGCCCTGCTGACCGGCACGCCCGAGGGCCGCACCGCGTACATCGAGGCGGACGTCACCGACCCCGTGGGCCTGCTGAACGCCCCGGAGCTGCGCGCGGCCATCGACTTCGGCCGTCCGGTCGCGCTCTCGCTCAACGCGCTGCTCCACTTCGTCCCCGACGCCCGCGGCGCGTACGAGCTGGTCGAGCACCTCAAGTCCGTCCTCGCCCCGGGCAGCGCGCTGGTGATGACCCACCTCACCGACGAGTTCGCCCCGGCCGAGATCGGCCGGGTGGTCGGCGTCTACGAGGCGGGCGGCACCGCCCTCCAGGCCCGCAGCCGGGCGGAGTTCGCCCGGTTCTTCGACGGCTGGACACTGCTCGCCCCGGGCATCGTCCCCACCCCGCACTGGCGGCCCGCGCCCGGCGAGGCAGCCGTGTCGGCCTCCGACGCCTCCGCGTACGCGGCCGTGGCGCTGCGGCCCTGAGCCGGCCGGCGGGCCTGCCCGCCACTTCCTCCCGCTTCCTCCTGCTTCCTCGTACTTCCTCGTGCTTCCCTTCCGCTTCCGCGCCGCTCATGTCCGGTCGATGAGTTGCCGACGAACCGTTCCGGACGGTCGGCGCGTCCTGTCCGTCGAAGGACGCGGCGCCGCAAGCCGCGCGATCCGGAGAGGGGAACCATGTACGCGAAGCCTTCGGAGCCCGGGCGCAGCCGCCGCTCCGTCCTGGCCCTCGGCGTGGGCGCCGCGGCCGTCGCGGTCGCGGCGTCGACCGGCGGAACGGCCCACGCCGCAGCGGAGGACGGCATCCAGCGCTCGCTCGCCGCGCTCGAACAGCGCCACTCCGCCCGGCTCGGCGTCTACGCCCGCAACCTCGCCACCGGCCGGACGGTCCGTCACCGGGCGGGCGAACTCTTCCCGATCTGCTCGGTGTTCAAGACCGTCGCCGTCGCCGCGGTGCTGCGGGACCTCGACCGCGACGGCGAGTTCCTCGCCAAGCGCATCCACTACACCCAGGCCGACATCGAGCGTGCCAAGGGCGCGCCCGTCACCGGCCTGCCCGCCAACCTGGCCGCCGGCATGACCGTCGGAGAGCTCTGCGCGGCCGCGATCGACCACAGCGACAACACCGCCGGGAACCTGCTGCTGCGCGAACTCGGCGGCCCGACCGCCGTCACCCGCTTCTGCCGTTCGATCGGCGACCGGACCACCCGGCTGGACCGCTGGGAGCCCGAACTCAACACCGCCGAGCCGGACCGCATCACCGACACCACCACCCCGCAGGCCATCGCCCGGACCTACCGCCGACTGGCCCTCGGCGACGCCCTGCCGCCCGGGCAGCGCGCACGCCTGCTGACCTGGCTGCGCGGCAACACGACCAGCGTCCACCGGTTCCGCGAGGGCCTGCCGCAGGACTGGGCCCTCGCCGACAAGACCGGCACCGGCAGCCACGGCACCACCAACGACGTCGGGATCGCCTGGACCCCTGCCGGCGACCCGGTGGTCCTGGCGGTGCTGACCACCAAGCCCTCCGACCCGGCCGCCCCGATGGACGAGCCGCTGGTCGCCGGGACCGCCGCGCTGCTGGCCGCCGCGCTCGGCTGACCCGCGCGCCGCGGGCCGCGGGCCGCCACGCCGCCCGGCCGAGCGGCGCGGCGGCGTTCGCGATCAGGGTGCGAGCGGGCCCGCCGGCCTGCCCGCACCGGCCACACCGGCCCGTCCGGCGGCTGCCCGCTGCTTCCGCCGCCCGTGGGCCCCTGCCCGTGCGCCGGTGCCGACCGCGCGTCTGCGCCGCCCGCGCGTCTGCGCCACCCGTGCGCCCCCGCCACCCGTGGGCTCAGACTGGTGGGTGACCGATGCTGCCGGCGAGGCTGGGAGAGGCATGCTGCTGGGACTCACCACCGCCCTGGTCGCCACCGTCTGCTTCGGCTTCGGGGCGGTCGCCCAGGCGCGCGGAGCGCGGTCGGCGCCGCGGGCGGACCGGGTGCGGGCGGGGCTGCTGGCCGCGCTGCTGCGGTCCTGGCAGTTCATCCTCGGCACCCTGCTGGACATCCTGGGCTTCGTGCTGAGCATCGTCGCCCTGCGCAGCCTCCCGCTCTTCCTGGTCCAGGCCGTCACCAACGCCAGCCTGGCCGTCACCGCGCTGGCCGCCGTCTGGCTGCTGGGCGCCCGGCTGGGCCGCAGCGACGTCGCGGGGATCCTCGCCGTGGTCGCCGGCCTCTCCCTGCTGGCCCTCGGCTCCGGTGAGGAGGGCCGCGAGTACGCCCCGGCGGCCTTCCACTGGGCGCTGCTGGCCACCACCGCCGTGATGCTGCTCGCCACCCTCGTCCTGGCCCGCCGGGACGGCACCGCGGCGGCGGCCGGGCTCGGGCTGCTGGCGGGCGTGGGCTTCGGGATCACCAGTCTGGCGGTACGCGTCCTCGACACCTCGGGCTTGGCCGGGGTCCTCACCGACCCCGCCGCCTACGCCCTGGCCGTCGGCGGCCTCGGCGGCTACCTCGCGTACGCCCTGGCCCTCCAGCGCGGCACGGTGACGGCCGCGACCGCCGCCGGGACGGTGGCCGAGACCTTCGGCCCGGCCCTGGTCGGAGTGCTGTCGCTGGGCGACGCCGCGCGTCCGGGCTACGCCTGGTGCGCGCTGACGGGCTTCGCCGTCGCGGTGGGAGGAACGTTCCTGCTGTCCCGGTTCGGCGAACTGGAGGGCGAGTCCGCGGAGCCGTCCGCCAGGCCGGCGGACGCCCGCACCCAGCCGGTCGTACCACCCCGGTAGCCCGGACGGCTCTGCCGTGCGAAGGTGACTTGCCGGACAAAACGGACGGTGGATCGCCTACGGAGCGGCAGGTGCGCGATGGCGGAGGAAGCCCAGCCCGGAACCCGACGGCCGGGAACGACCGGCCGGCCCGTCGTGCTGATCACCGGCGCCTCCTCCGGCATCGGACTCGCCACCGCCACCCGCCTGGCCGACGCCGGGTGGCACACCCTGCTCTCCGGCACCGATCGCGCCCGCCTCGACGCACTCGCCGAGCGCACCGGCGGCAGCGCCCTGCCCGAGGACCTCAGCAAACCCGACGGCCCCGCCCGGCTCGCCGAGGCCGCGCTCGCCGAGACGGGGCGGGTGGACGCGCTGATCGCCAGCGCCGGCCTCGGCTGGCGCGGCCCCTTCGCCGAGACCCCCTCCGACACCCTCGACCGGATGATCGAGGTCAACCTCGCCGCCCCGCTGCGGCTGGTCCGCCACCTGCTGCCCGGCATGCTGGAGCGCCGCCACGGCCGGATCGTGCTGCTCGGCTCGATGGCCGGACAGGTCGGCGTGCGCGACGAGTCGGGCTACTCGGCCACCAAGGGCGGGCTGGCGATGTTCGCCGAAAGCCTCTGGTACGAACTGCGCGGCACCGGGGTCGGCGTGCGCCTGGTACTGCCCGGCGCGGTGGACACCCCGTTCTTCGACCGTCGCGGCACCCCGTACCAGCGCGCCCGGCCGCGCCCCGTCCCGGTGGAGCGGGTCGCCGACACCGTCCTCGCCACCATCACCACCGGGCGCGACCGCCTCTACGTCCCGCACTGGCTCGGCCTCCCGGCCCGGATCCACGGCGTCGCACCCGGCGTGTTCCGGCGGATGGCCTCCCGCTTCGGATGACCGCCCGGGCGGCCACGGCGCTGGCCGCCGCGGCCGGCGCCCAGTTCCTGCACCTCGCCCCGGCGGCCGTCCGCCTCCCCCCGGTGCGCCGCACCCTGGCCCGCCGCACCGCCGGGTACGGCACCGACCCGCGCCACCTCGCGCTGACCTTCGACGACGGCCCGGACCCGCGCAGCACTCCGTACGTCCTCGACGCGCTGGACGAACTCGGCGTCCGCGCCACCTTCTTCCTGCTCGGCACGATGCTGGAACGCGCCCCGGCCCTCGGCCGCGAGCTGGTGCTGCGCGGCCACGAGGTCGCCGTGCACGGCTGGCACCACCGGCAGCAGTGGTACCCGGCGCCCGCCCGGGACCTGCGCGAACTGCGCCGCGCCACCGAGGCGGTGGCCGCTCTCTGCGGCGCCCGCCCGGTCTGGTACCGCCCGCCCTACGGCGTGCTGACCGCCGGCCCGGCCCTCGCCGCCCGCCGGCTCGGCCTGCGCAGCGTGCTGTGGACGGCCTGGGGCCGCGACTGGACGGCCGAGGCCACCGGCGAGTCGGTCTACGCCACCGCCCGCCCCGGACTCACCGGCGGGGCGACGCTGCTGCTGCACGACTCCGACTGCACCTCCGCCCCCGGCTCCTGGCGCGCCACCCTCGCGGCCCTCCCGCTCATCGCCGCCCACTGCCGCGCCCACGCCCTCACCCTCGGCCCGCTGCGGGACCACGCCGTCCCGCCCGTTGCCCTCCGGCCGGTCCGGCTGGGACGATCGGTACGCCGCGCCCCCCGCGGGGGCGGGCGCGCCGACGACGGGGGAGACGACCATGCCTGATTGGACCGGCGGACTGGCCCACGCGATCGCGGCCACCGGTCTCGCCGCCGCGGCCCTGGCCGGGGCGACGGCCGCGCACGACGGGAGCAGCCCGTCCGCCGGGGCGAGCGCGGTCGCCCAGGACAACCCGAAGCACGTCACCACCGGCGCGGAGCCGGACGACGGCGCGCTCCTCCTCCCGGGCGCGTCGAGCGGTCAGTAGGCGAGCGGGCTCTTCAAACCCCCGCAGGCGGGGGTTTGAAGACGGGCCCTAAGGAGCGTGGGCCGCAGCAGTCACGCGAACGACGGCCACCGGTCGGCGGCCCACTCCCGCCAGTCGACCCAGCCGGGCGGCGGGCCGGCGACCCTGCGGCCCTCCAGCTCCGCCGCGTCGGGCTCCTCAAAATGCGCCCGCCCGTGCAGAATGTCGGCCTCGGACATCGGCAACGTCTCCTCGGGGGTGGTCGCCCAGCGGTGGGCGATACGGGCGCGTTGGGTCTCCTCGTCCACCGGCAGGTAGACCATGCGGAAGCACGCCTCCTCGGCCTCCACCAGCCAGCAGATCGCAGACCGTTCGTCCCGTGACCAGCAGCCGTAGTCCACGACGACGTTGGTGCCCAGTTTGACCGCCTCCAAGGCGAGCCAGAGCATGCGCCCCTCCAGCACGTCGCGCTTCCCGTCCGCCTCCGCCGCGCCGAACAGGGGAATCATCCAGTCGTCGGGCGTCAAACGCAGCGCGCCGTGCTCCGCGGCGAGCTGCCGAGCCCGCGTGGTCTTTCCGGCCCCTGGCAGGCCGACCATCAGGAACAACGTGGTCACACCCAGATCGTGGCAGGGACGCCCATCAGGCGACCACCGTTTTATCCGCCCGATCACAGGCTGGGCCACAGGCGGAGGGGGCCACGGTGACAGTGCCGTGGATCGTCACATGATCCGTCGGACAGGACCTGGGCGGACGGGCGGTAGGCGGCGGGGAACCGGGGCTCGCTAGCCGAGCCCCGCCCGCTCCAGCGCCGCCCCGAAACCCTTGCGCCACCCCTCCGGCGAGGCCCCGGCCGACGGCTGGGGCTCCGGCCGGCCCAGCGCGGCGAGCGCGTTGCGGACCACCTCGGCCGGCCGGGCGGTGGCGACGTCGGCGTGGCCGAGTTCCAGCTCGTGCTGGAGGTTGTCCCGACCGTGGCCCTGGACGACGTCGAGCAGCAGCAGCCGCCGCCCGAGCGCCCGGGCCTCGCTGCAGGTGTCGCCGGAGCTGGTGACCACCAGGTCCGCGGCCGCCATCAGCGCGGGGATCCGGTCGGTGTAGCCGAACGGGTGCAGCCGGGGCCGGTTGCGGGCGGCCGCCCGCAGCCGCCGTTCCAGTTCGCCGTTGCGCCCCGCCACCGCGAGCACGTGCGGCCCGGCCGCGGCGAGCGAGGCGGCGGTGCGGGCGATCGGCCCGAGCCCCCAGGAGCCGGACATCAGCAACACGCAGTCGGCCTCCGGCGGCACGCCCAACTCGGCGCGTGCCGCGGCCCGGTCGGGCGGCCGGTAGAACGGCCGGCGCAGCGGCGCGGGCACCACCAGGATCTCCGCGTCCGGGCGGTAGCGGCGCACCGCGCAGGCGGCGACCTCGGAGGTGACGAGGAACAGGTCGGTGCCCTCCTGCACCCACAGCCGGTGCGGCGTCACGTCCGTGCAGAACACGAAGTGCCGGAAGCCGCGGTCGTGCAGTTGGTTGACCGCCGAGGTGGCGGTGGCGAACACCGACACCACCAGCTGGGGGCGCTGAGCGGTGATCAGCTCTCGCAGCGCCGGGACGAGCCGGGCGCGGGCCGCCGCGTCGGCGAGCAGGGCGAGCCGCGCCCCCGGGCGCAGCGCGGAGAAGTGGAAGGCGTCGTAGACACCGGGCAGGTCGAGCAGGCGGCGGAAGACGGCCTCCCCGGCCGCGCCCGAGCGTTCTCCGAGCAGGCCCATCGCGTCCACGGTGCGGGTGGTCCAGCCGCGTTCCCGCAGGGTGTCCGCGCAGGCCTGGGCCATCACGTCGTGGCCCTGGCCGAGCGAGCCGGAGACCAGCAGGGCGTGCGGCATCGGGGCGGCCCCGGTCAGCCGGCGGCGGGCGTGGCGGCCCAGGCGCGGTACCAGTCGGCGTACCGGCGCACGCCGTCGGCGAAGTTGGTCCGGGGGGACCAGCCGAGCAGCCGCTTCGCCTGGGCCGAGGAGATCCGCCGTCCGGCGTAGTCGGCCTTGCGGCCGTCGATGTGCTCGATGGTGACCGGCCCCAGCAAGCGGTCGACGGTGTCGGCGATGTCGCGCACCGAGACGGCCGTGGAACCCTCCAACGCGAAGGTCTGGTCCTCGGCGGCGGGGGAGAGGGCCCGGACGTGGGCGTCGGCGAGGTCCTCGACGTACACGAAGTTGCGGCTCTGCCGCCCGTCCCCGGCGATGGTGATCGGCCGGCCGGCCAGCGCCGCCTGCACGAACCGGGCGACCACCAGCTCGTCGCGCATCCTCGGCCCGTAGGGGATGCCGTAGCGCAGGATGGTGAAGTGCTGCCCGTACAGCTCGCGGTAGCTGTGCACCAGCATCTCGGCGGCGAGCTTGGTGGCCACGTACAGGTGCCCGCTGTGCTCCAGCTCGATCGGCACGTGCTCGTCCAGCTCCTGCTCCCCGCCGTCGAGTTGGTCGTCGGCGAGGGCGGCTCCGTAGACCCACACGGTGCTCGCCAGGACGGTCCGGCTCAGGCCGCTGCGCCGGGCGGCCTCCAGGACGGCCTCGGTGCCGTCGATGTTGACGCGCACGGCCCGGACGGGGTCGGCGCTGACCTGTTCGACGTCGGCCATCGCGGCGAGGTGGTAGACCACCTCGCTGCCGGCCAGCGCGGAGGTCAGCGCCGGGAGGTCGAGGACGTCGATCCGGGCGTGTTCGGCGTCCGGGTTGAGGTACTGGTCGGTGGTGTCCACGGCGAGGACCTCGTGGCCGGCCGCGATCAGGTGGTCCACGACGTGTGAGCCGATGAACCCGCAGCCACCGGTGACGGCTATCCGCACGGTCTTGCTCCCTTCGCTCCGGCTACCCGGCCATCCGCCGGTGCACCGCCGAGACGGCCTCGATCACCAGCTCCGCCTCGTCCTCGGTCATGTCGGAGTGCACCGGCAGGCAGACCTGCCGGGCGCACACGTCCTCGGCCACCGGAAGGGGACCGTTCCGGTACGGGGCGAACACCGGCTGCAGGTGCAGCGGCAGGTCGTACACCTCGCCGGACAGCCGCACCCCGTACTCCTCGGCCACCGCCCGCTTGAACGCGGCGCGGTCGACGCCGGGCGCCAGCAGCGCCACGTACTTGTAGTAGTTGCCGCGGCAGCCAGGCGGTTCGAGCACCGGCTCCAGTCCGTCCACGGCGGTCAGCGCGGCGTCGTACCGGCGGGCGACGGCGCGGCGGGTCTCGATGAACTCCTTGAGCCGGCGCAGGTGCACCGCACCGATGGCCGCGTGCGGCTCGCTCATCCGCCAGGAGTAGCCGAGCCGGACGTGGTGGTTGGCGCCGAAGGAGCCTTTGCCCTGGTCGCGGTAGATCCTGGCCTCGTCCCGCAGCTCCGGCGACTCGGTCAGGATCATCCCGCCCTCGCCGCTGGTGGTGACCTTGGTCGGGTAGAAGGAGAAGGCCCCGGCCAGGCCGAAGGTGCCGGCGGCGCGGCCGTCGTGGCTGCTGCCGTGGGCGTGCGCGGCGTCCTCGATCAGCGGGACGCCGCGCTGGTCGCAGAGCGCGCGCAGGGCGTCCACCCGCGGGGTGACCAGCCCGCCGATGTGGACCAGGACGACGGCCGCGGTGTCCGGGGTGAGGGCCGCCGCCAGCGTCTCGGGGGAGAGCGCGAGGGTGGCCGGGTCGACGTCGGCGAAGACCGGACGGCCGCCCGCGTGCACCACCGCACCGCCGGTGGCGTAGAAGGTGACGGCGGGGACGACCACGTCGCGGCCGCGGACGTCGACGGTGCGCAGGATCACCTCCAGCGCCGCCGTTCCGCTGCTCATCGCCACGGCGTGCGAGGCGCCGTGCTCGGCGGCGAAGGCCTGCTCGAAGCGCTCGGTCCACGGCCCGAGGGTGAGCGCACCGGTGGTGAGCATCTCGGTCACGGCGTCGGCGACGGCCGCGCGGTCGTTCTCGTCGAACACGATGCGGGCGGCTGGAACGCCCATGTGGCACCTCCGGCGGCGGGCTGGGGTCAGCACCGATCGGGACGGATCCTCCCGAACCGTACGGAAACGGTCGGGCCAGGCACATCACGCTACTGCGCCCGGGCGGCCCCGGCCCGTCGTCGCCCCCGCACGGGTGATGCCCGGCCGCTCCCGGCTGCTCCCGCCGCGGACCACCGCCCCGTCCCGTCCGCCGCCGGAAGGAGTGCCGACTGCTCCCGGCGCAGGGCGTGCGCTCCTCCGTACGGGGGAGCGCCGTACTGCGTCCGCAGTACGCAAACGGCCTGCGCTGGGACGACGACGGAGCAGGGGGCCGCGATCAAGGATTGGCCATGCTGCGGGCGGACCAGGTCCGCCTCCCGCGAACCCGTGCCCGAACCCGTCCCCGAACCGTCTCCGAACCGTCTCCGAACCCCGATCCACCGAAGGAGTCCGCTCTCCCGTGGCCACGTTCCTCTACCGCCTGGGCCGATGGGCCTTCGTCCGGCGCCGGCTGGTGACCTTGCTCTGGGTCGCCGTGCTGGCGCTGTGCGGAGTCCTCGCGGCCAAGGCGCCCGCCGCCCCCGACGACGGCTTCTCGATGCCGGGCACGGAAGCGCAGAAGGCCTTCGACCTGATGAACGAGCGCTTCCCCGGTGGCCACGCCGACGGGGCCTCGGCGCGCCTGGTGTTCGTCGCGCCCTCCGGTCAGAAGATCACCGCCCAGGGCAACCAGCAGGCCGTGGAGAAGACGGTCGCCGAGCTCGCCCACGCCGAGCACGTCACCGGCGCGGTGGACCCGTTCAGGACCCAGGGCGCCGTCTCCAAGGACGGCACCACCGCCTACGCGACGGTCAACTACGCCGTCAAGGCGGGCCATCTGTCCGAGGGCGCCACCGACGCGCTCCAGCAGGCCGCCCAGCACGGGCGGGCGGCCGGGCTCACGGTCGAGGTCGGCGGCAACGCCCTGATGGCCAAGCCCGAGACGGGCGGCAGCAGCGAGGCGATCGGCATGGCGCTGTCCGCCGTCGTGCTGGTGATCACCTTCGGTTCGCTGGTCGCCGCCGGCCTGCCGCTGCTCACCGCCGTGATCGGCGTCGGCCTCGGGATGGCCCTGATCACCGCGCTCGGCAGCACGCTCGGCCTCTCCTCGACCACGGGCACCCTGGCGATGATGCTCGGCCTTGCGGTCGGCATCGACTACGCGGTCTTCATCGTCTCCCGCTACCGGGCCGAGCTCGCCGAGGGCCGCAGCCCGCAGGAGGCGGCCGGGCGGGCCGTCGGCACCGCCGGCTCCGCGGTGGTGTTCGCCGGGCTCACCGTGGTGATCGCCCTCGCCGGGCTCTCCGTGGTCGGCATCCCTATCCTCGCCAAGATGGGCATGGCCGCCGCCGGCACCGTCGTCATCGCCGTGCTGGTCGCGCTGACCCTGGTGCCGGCGCTGCTCGGCTTCATCGGCCGCAGAGTGCTGCCCCGCAAGGTCCGCAAGGCCGAGGGCAGGCTCCGGTTGGCCGGGGCCAAGGAGAACGGCGGCGCCCGCTGGGCCCGTTTCGTGCTCCGCCGCCCGCTCGCCGTGCTGGTGCTCGGCGTGATCGGCCTCGGCGCGCTCGCCGCTCCCGCGCTCGACCTGCGGCTCGGCCTGCCCGGCGACGAGGCCAAGCCGACCTCCACCACCCAGCGCCGTGCCTACGACCGGCTCTCCGAGGGCTTCGGCCCCGGCTTCAACGGCCCGCTGACCGTGCTGGTGGACGCCAAGGGCACCGCCGATCCCAAGGCCGCCGCGGCCGAGGTCGCCAGGGCCGTCTCCGGGCTGCCCGGCGTGGTCGCGGTGACGCCGCCGATGTTCGACAAGGCGGGGGACACCGCCCTGGTGAACGCCGTACCGGCCACCGGCCCGGCCGAGGCCGCGACCAAGGACCTGGTCCACGCCATCCGCGGCCACGCGGCCGGTCTGAAGGCCTCCACCGGGGCGACCGTGCTGGTCAGCGGTACGACGGCGATGAACATCGACGTCTCGCAGAAGCTCACCGACGCTCTGCTGCCCTACCTCGCGGTGGTCGTCGGCCTCGCCGTCCTGCTGCTGCTGGTGGTCTTCCGCTCCGTCCTCGTGCCGCTCAAGGCCGCGCTGGGCTTCCTGCTCTCGGTGGCAGCCGCGCTCGGTGCCGTGGTCGCGGTGTTCCAGTGGGGCTGGCTGGCCGACCTCATCGGCGTGGAACAGACCGGTCCGGTGATGAGCATGATGCCGATCTTCATGATCGGTGTGGTCTTCGGGCTCGCCATGGACTACGAGGTGTTCCTGGTCACCCGCATCCGGGAGGCCTTCGTGCACGGCGAGCAGCCCGGTGAGGCCATCGTCACCGGCTTCCGGCACAACGCCCGGGTGGTCACGGCCGCCGCCTTCATCATGATCGCCGTCTTCGCGGGGTTCATCGGGATGAGCGAGCCGATGATCAAGATGATGGGCCTCGGGCTCGCGGCGGCCGTCGCCTTCGACGCCTTCGTGGTCCGGATGACCCTCGTCCCGGCTGTCCTCGCCCTGCTCGGCCGCCGCACCTGGTGGCTGCCGCGCCGGCTCGACCGCCTGATACCGGACGTCGACGTCGAGGGCAGCAAGCTGCACACCGTCGCCGCTGAACCTGCTCCGGTCCGGGAGGCCGTGACCGTCTGATCCCGGTTGCAGCCCGGCGCCTCCGGCTCCGCCAGCTCCGCCGGATCGCCAGCTCCGCCGGATCGCCCGCTCCGTCCGGCTCGCCCGGCCGCCGGGCGGAGCGGGCGGCGACGCGGCTCTGCGGGCCGCTGCCCGAAGCCGTTCGGGCCGGGCCCTGCCCCCGCTAGGGGAGCGGCCCGGCGGCGGCCGGCCCGGACACCGGTTCGACCCCAACCGTTACCGTTGCTGTTCGGGCCGCCGCTCGGCGGCGGCCCCCAGCGGCCCGCCGCGCCCCGCCCGGGCGCGGCGCGGCACGAGAACTGGCGGAGCTCGGCCGAGGGTGCGGCCAGGGCCCCGACCGGAGGCCCCCGACCGGAGAGCACGACCATGAGCGACACCTGGCAGCGCCTGCGCCGCGACCACCCCCGGCTGCTCGACGCCGTCGGCGGCGCGGCGCTGATCGCGGTGACCGCCCTCGGCGCCACGGTCGACCAGACCGGTGGGCACCTCACCCGACTCGACCCGGCCACCGGCGCCCTCGCGCTGATCGCCGCCGGCGCCGTCTTCCTCCACCGCCGCCACCCCCGCGCGGTGGTCGCCGTCACGCTGCTCTGCACCATGCTGCTCACCCTGAGCAGCCCCCGGCTCACCCCGATGCTGGCCACCCCCCTCCTGCTCGCGCTCTACTTCCTCGCCGTCCGCACCGACCGCGCCACTGCCCTGCGCGCCTCGATCGTCACCGCCGTCCTGCTCACCGGGACGACGCTGCTCTTCGGCCACGGCGGCGCGATCGGCGAGCGGATCGGCGTCCTCGCCTGGGCCCTGCTGCCCGGCGCACTCGGGGACTCCATCCGTAACCGCCGCGCCCAGCTCGCCGAGATCCGGCAGCGCGCCGAACACGCCGAGCGCACCCGCGAGGAGGAGGCACGCCGCCGGGTCGCCGACGAGCGCATCCGGATCGCCCGGGACCTCCACGACGTCGTCGCCCACCACATCGCCCTCGCCAACGCCCAGGCCGGCATCGCCGTCCACCTCATGGACAGCCACCCCGTCCAGGCCCGCGAGGTGCTCAGCCACATCACCGACGCCACCGGCTCCGCCCTCCAGGAGCTGCGGGCCACCGTCGGCCTGCTGCGCCGGGCCGAGGAGCCGGCCCCGCTGGAGCCCACCCCCGGGCTGGACCGGCTGCCCGAGCTGGTCAACACCTTCGAGCGGGCCGGCCTGCGGGTCCGGCTCACCGTGGAGGGCGAGCCCCGCCCGCTGTCGCCCGGCGTCGACCTCACCGCCTTCCGGATCCTCCAGGAGTCGCTGACCAACGTCGCCAAGCACGCCCACGGCGCCGACGCCGAGGTCGCCCTCTCCTACAGCGGGAGCCGGGTCGCCGTCAGCGTCGCCAACGGCCGCCCGCCCGCCGCCGACCGCGTCCGCACCGTCCTGCTGCCCCGGCCCGCCCCCGGTGAGAGCGGCTTCGGCCTGATCGGCATGCGTGAGCGGGCCGCCGCGGTCGGCGGCCGGCTCACCGTCGACCGGCGCCCCGACGGCAGCTTCCTCGTCCTGGCCGAACTGCCGCTGCGCACCGGCGCCCGTGACGACGGCGCTCGTGACGACGGCGCCGGTGCGGATGGCACCGCCGGGCAACCCGACCGGGCCACCCGTCCCGGGCCTCGGCCCGAGCCCGGCGGCCCGGCGCGCCCCGCCCGCGCCACCCGGCGGGACTGCCCGCTGCGGCCCGACCGCGGCGCCGCCCGGACTGACCGCGCCGCCCAGGCCGATCGCGTTGCCCGGAGCGATCGCGCCGACCACACCGCCGGCTCGACGCGCTCCACCGGGACCGACCTCCCCCTTCCGCCCGACCGCACCGCCCCGAAGAACCAGGACCCCGCATGACCATCCGCGTGTTGCTCGCCGACGACCAGGCCCTGCTGCGCGGAGCCTTCCGCATGCTCATCGACGCGGAGGAGGACATGGAGGTGGTCGGTGAGGCCGCCGACGGCCGCGAGGCGGTGGAACTCGCCCGGGCCACCAAGCCGGACATCGTCCTGATGGACATCCGGATGCCCGGCGCCGACGGCCTCGGCGCGACCGCCGAGATCTGCGGCGACGCGGAGCTGTCCGGCACCCGGGTCCTGATCCTCACCACCTTCGAGATCGACGAGTACGTGGCCCAGGCGTTGCGCGCGGGCGCCGGGGGCTTCCTCGGCAAGGGCGCCGACCCCACGGAACTGCTCGCCGCCGTGCGGACCGTCGCGGCGGGCGACGCCCTGCTCTCGCCCGCCGCGACCCGCGCGGTGATCGACCGGTTCCTCGCCCAGCCCGGGCCGGCCGCCGCCGAGGCCTCCGCACGGCTCGCCGTGCTGACCGCCCGCGAGCGCGAGGTGATGTCGATGGCCGCCACCGGGCTCACCAACGAGGAGATCGCCGAGCGGATGTTCGTCAGCCCGTTCACCGTCCGCACCCATGTGCACCGCGCGATGGCCAAGCTCGACGCCCGCGACCGGGCCCAACTGGTCGCCATCGCCTACCAGTCCGGGCTGGTGCCGCCCGGCCGTCCGGCCTGAGCGCGATCGCGCCCACAGCCCGCAGCCCGAAGCCCGCAGTCCGAAGCCCGCGACAGACCGGGCGCGCTGAGCGTCCGTCACATCGCCGGCGGGCCGACCGCTCTGGGGACCGGCCTGCCCGAAACGACCTCCGAACTGATGTGTCAGCCAGTAGTCTGCCGGTGACTCAGAATGAGGAGGGTGTTCGTGGAAACCAAGGACACGGCCGGCGAGGTGCGGGTTCTCCAGCCGTTGCCCGGGCGTACGGAGGACGGGTCGCAGGCCTTCGAGCTGCGGCTCGCGCGACTGCTCCTCCTGCTGGGGGTCGAGGTGGCACCGGGCGCGGACTACCAGGGCGCGGCCCGGTGGGAGGTCCACAAGGCGCTCGCCGGGCGTTCCGAGCTGCCCGAGGAGTACTTCGAGGCGCTCATCGAAGCCGCGGTCCACGACCCCAATCCGAGCTTCAACCGCCGCTTCGTCGAACCCGCCCTGATCGCCTTCGGCCAGCGCCGGGTCCGCCAGGCCCTGCTCGAGCGCCTGCGGACGGGCACCGATCCGGAGCGCGCCGGCGCCGCTCGGGCCTGGTACTGGACGGCCCTGTCGGTCGCCGGCGGCCGCAACGCGACCGCCGACGAGGGCGCGGCGGTCCGGGACAGCTGGAACGCGGCCGCGCTGCGGGAGTTCGTCGCCAACGAGGACCTCGACGTCCGCCGCTGCATCCTTCCCGGGCTCCCGCTGGTGCCGCGCGCCTACCCGGCGGAGCTGCACCCCCTGGTCGAGGTGGCCGTCTCGATCGCCCGGTCGCACCCGGACGAGTACCTCCGCCACCGCGCGGAGATCCAGACCGGCCTGTGAGCCGGCTGTCCCGCCGAACCGGCCCGGCCCGGTCCGTCCCGGCCGCCCGCCCGGCCGCTCCGCCCGCCCGGCGAGGCAAGGCGAGGCGGTCGGCGGCGCGGGCCAGGCCGGGCCAGGCCGTTGGCGAGGGCTCGGTCAGCCGGCCTTCACGGTGATGTCGCCGATGTCCGTTCCCAGGTCCAGCTTGTAAGCGCCGTTGGGGTCGTTCTGCACGCCGATGTGCTTCTCGCCGATGTCCGTCCCGGCGCTGACGTGGTAGGAGCCGGCCGGCACGGTGAGGTGGATCTCGCCGTTGGAGGTCCTGGCCTTGACGTCCTGGGCCTTGCCCGGGGTGAGGGTGATCCCGCCGTTGTCGGTCTTGGCCTGGATCCGGTCGCCCTTGAGCGAAGTGCCCTTGATCTCGCCGTTGTTGGTGCGCACGTCGACGCCCCCGGAGGCCTGGTCGACCGAGATGTCACCGGAGTCGGTGTGTACCGACACCTCGCCGACCTGGGAGAGGTGGACCCCGCCGGAGGAGGTGCCGCCGCTGACCGGCAGGCCCGGCGGCACCTCGACGGTGTAGTCCACCGAGCAGTTGCGCCCGCAGCCGCCGAGCACCAGCACCCCGCCCTCGACCCGGGTGGTCGCGCCCGGCTTGTCGCTGCGGTACTCGATGCTGCGGTGCACGGAAACGCCGCCGGCGCCCGGCTTGCCGCGGACGGTCACGTCCCCGGAGGAGTTGTCGAGCTTCACGGCGGTGATCCTGTCGGTGACGGTCGCGTCGTCGCTGAACTTGGTGCCCACCGGGTTGCAGGCGGTGAGCGCCCCGGCGGCGAGCCCGGCGACCACGACGGCCCCGGCGTAGCGGCGGAAGTGGAGCATGGTGTTCCCCCCATGTCATGCGCGTTCGTCGCGTGATGGCCCCGTATGACCGGCCCTGTCCCGAGCCGTCCCCACGACGGTAGCCGGGAGGCACCGGCCCGGTCGGTGGTAATAACCCCCCAATCCGCTGCCTTCCGTCGGCCCGGGGAGTCCCGGCCGCCGAGGCCGGGGTGGCCCCGGATGTCCCGTTCGTCGCGCCACCGGGCCCGTACCGGAGCAGGATGGAAGCTCCGGGCTGTGCAGCCGCGGCAGACGCGACACGGGAGGTTCGAGGCCGTGGGGATCGCTATGGCAGACATCCGAGAGTGGCGCGGCCACCATGTGGTCGACGAGAAGGGCCACCGCATCGGCACGCTGGAGTCGGTCTACGTCGAGACGTCCACCGACGAGCCGTTCTTCGCCACCGTGACGGTCGGGGTGATGGGCCGACGTCGCCTGGCCTTCGTCCCGTTGGAGGGAGCGGTGGTCGGCCCGGACTACGTGCGGGTGGCGTACCCGAAGAGCAAGGTCAGCAAGGCCCCTGCGATCGGCACCGACGACATCCTGCCGGCCACCGACGAACCCGAGGTCTTCGCCTACTACGAACTGCCCTACGCGCCCGGTGCCTCGGGAGAGCGCCGGCTGGCCCGGCGCTGATTCGCGGCGGGCGGGGCCGCGACGGATCGTCCGTCGCGGCCCTTCGGCCTGCCCCGGTGGTCTGACGGCGCTTCCGCCACGGTGTTCCCGAACCGCCCGATGCTCCGTCACGCGGCGTTCACGTCCCGGTCGCTGGTCTTCGGATGAATGAGGGGCGCCCACAGTTGTACAGCCAACTATGGGCACTCTCCCCTCCCAGCCTCCGTGACCAGCCGCGCGTGGCCCCGGTACCCGTCCCCCGGCGGACCGTGCCCCGGCGGCGGACAGGACTACCGTGGCCGCAGGCAGCGCCCTGACCCTGACCTCGTCCAGCAGCCCCGCCGAAGGCGACCGGCTCAGCTTCCACTGGACCACCGACACCCCCGACGCCAAGAACTGGGTCGGCATCTACGACGGCAGCCGCCGGCCCGGCACCGGTTCCTCACTGCTGTGGAAGTACACCCCCGGCACCTCCGGCGACGTCCAGCTCGACACCTCCGCGCTGACCGGCGGCCCGTACACCGCCTACCTGCTCGCCAAGGACGGCTACGGCGTCCTGGCCCAGTCGGCCCCGTTCAGCTTCCGCCCCAAGCCCGCGGTCGTCCGCCCGCACGCCGCCGTCGACTCCTTCACCGCCACCCCCGTCGCCCCGGGCGCGGCCGTGCGGATCAAGCTGGGCGGCCTCTGGTGCCGCCCGGCCGGGAACGCCGCCGGCTCCGCGAGCTACCGCAAGATCGGCGGCGCGGCCTGGGCGTCCGTCGACGCCGCCGGCACGCTCACCGGCACCGCCCCCGCCACCCCGGGCCGGAACCCCGAGGTGGTCGTGGTCGGCGTCAAGGACAGCACCGGCGCCACCGACACCCTCACCGTCCTCGTCCCGGTCACGGATCCGGCGGCCCCGCCCCGGCTCAAGGCCGCCAGCTGGAACCTGCACGACGCGGGCGCCGCCTACGGCGACGCGCTGGAGAAGCAGCTGCGCGTCGTGCTCGCCCAGGGGCTGGACGTGGTCGCGCTCCAGGAGACGGCCGGCGAGCGGGCCAGGACGCTGGCCAACGCGCTCGGCTGGTACGCCCACCAGAGCGCGGGCAGTGTCGGCATCCTCAGCCGCCACCCGCTGACCGACCTCACCCCGGCCACCGCCGAGCTGCCCGCCGTCGCCGCCACCGTCCAACTCCCCGGGGGACGCAGCGTCCGCTTCTGGGCCGCGCACCTCGACGAGACGGGCTACGGCCCGTACGCCGTGCAGGACGGCAGCAGCGCCGACCGGGTCACCGCCGCCGAGAACACCTCGACCCGGCTGAAGCAGGCTGAGGCGCTCGCCGACGCGGTGCGCGCGGACCTGGCCCGGCACCTCCCGGTGGTCCTCGGTGGCGCGCTCTCCTCGCCCTCCCACCTGGACTGGACGGCCGCCACCGCCGCCCACAACGGCGTCGGGGCCGTCAACTGGCCGGTCACCGCGGCCCTGCAGGCCGCCGGGCTGACCGACAGCTTCCGCGAGGAGAACCGCGACCCGGTCAAGCACCCGGGCACCACCTGGTCACCCACCCGCAAGCGGCGCGGTGACCGGCCGGAGCCGCAGGACCGCATCGACTACGTCCAGTACGCCGGCCCCCTGAAGCTGGTCGAGGCGCACACCCTGGTCGCCGACTGGCCGCAGCCCGAACCGAACTCCGCGGTCAACGAGTGGCCCTCGGACACCGCCGCCGCCGTCGCCACCTTCCAGCTCTGAGAGGCCAGTCCGTGATGCCCGAGCTCTCCCGCCGCACCTTCGTCGGCGCCACCGCGGCCGTCGGCGCCACCGCCCTGACCGGTCTGTCCGCCACCCAGGCCGCAGCCGCCCCCGCCGGCGGCACCGCCCTCACCGGGACGATCAAGGACGTCAAGCACGTCGTCGTCCTGATGCAGGAGAACCGCAGCTTCGACCACTACTTCGGCACGCTGAGCGGCGTGCGGGGCTTCGGGGACAAGCAGGCGCTCCAGTTCCCGGACGGGACCGACGTGTTCCGCCAGCCCGACAGCCGCCGCAGCGACGGCGGGGTGATGCTGCCGTACCGGATGGACACCGCCAAGTACAACGCGCAGAACGCCGGCGGCCTCGCCCACGACTGGGCGACCGGCCACCAGGCCATCAACAACGGCGCGATGAACAAGTGGATCGCCGCCAAGGGCGAGCGCACCATGGGCTACTTCACCCGGGACGACATCCCCTACCAGTACGCCCTGGCCGACGCGTTCACCCTCTGCGACGCCTACTTCACGTCGCTGGCCGGCCCCACCGACCCCAACAGGCTCTACCTGTGGACCGGCACCGCCGGCCCCGGCCGCGACGGCACCACCGGCCCCTGGATCGACAACACCCCGGTCACCGACAACCCCGTCGCCGACTGGACGACCTACGCCGAGCGGCTGGAGGCGGCCGGCGTCAGCTGGCGGGTCTACCACAACCCGAGCAAGGACGACCGGACCGGCGACTACGACGACAACGCCCTCTCCTACTTCAAGCAGTTCCACGCCTTCCCGCACGACGACCCGCGGTACGTCAACGCGATGACCAAGTTCGACCCGAGCGACTTCGACCGGCACTGCAAGGACGGCACCCTGCCGACCATCTCGTGGCTGGTCGCGCCGTACCTGTTCTCCGAGCACCCGGAGGCCGGCCCGGCCTACGGCGCGCACTGGGTCGACCAGGCGCTGCAGTCGCTGATGTCCAACCCGGACGTCTGGCGGCACACCGTCTTCCTGGTCATGTACGACGAGAACGACGGCTACTTCGACCACATGGTCCCGCCCACCCCCGAGCCGGGCACCCCCGAGGAGTTCGCCCAGGGGCGCGCCATCGGCCTCGGCAACCGCGTGCCGCTCTGGGTGGTCTCGCCCTGGTCGCGCGGCGGCTGGGTCAACTCCCAGGTGTTCGACCACACCTCGGTGCTGCGCTTCATGGAGCTGGTCACCGGCGTCGCCGAGCCCAACATCTCGCCCTGGCGGCGGGCGGTCTGCGGCGACCTCACCAGTTGCTTCGACTTCGCCGCCCCGGACCACTCGCTGCCGAAGCTGCCGGACACCAACGCCCTGATGGCCAAGGCCGACGCGGGCGCCAAGCTGCCCGGCGTCGCCCTCCCGGCGGTCGGCACCCAGTCGATGCCCGTCCAGGAGCGCGGCGAGCGCCCGCACCGCCCGCTGCCGTACCAGCCGTGGGCCGACGTCTCGGTGGACCGCGTGAGCGGCAAGGTCACCTGCGTGATGAGCAACGACGGCTCGGTGGCGTTCCCGTACACCGTCTACCCGAACATCCTGCTCCCGTTCGCGGGCACCCCCTACACCGTCGCCCCCGGTGCGAGCGCCACGTACGTCTGGGACGCGGCCGCCACCAACGGCCGGTACGACTTCACCGTGCACGGCCCGGACGGCTTCGTGCGCCGCTTCGCCGGCACGGTGGTGCGGGACGGGCAGGACGGGCAGAACGACGTCGGCGTCCCGATCGTCACCGCCGACCTGCACGGCAACCTGAAGCTGACCCTCCAGGTGGCCAACGACGGCATGACCGACGTGGGCTTCACCGCCGCGCCCAACGACTTCGCGGGCACCGCGCGGACGGTCTGGGTCAGGCCCGGCCAGCAGGTCGACCTCGCCTGGCCGCTGGACGCCCAGGGCCGCTACGACGTCGTCGTCACCGCCCACACCGGCCGGCGCTTCGTGCAGCGCTACGCGGGCTGGGTGCACTGACGCGGGACGCGGTACGCGGCCGGCCGGTCGGCCCGGCCGGTCGGCCCGGCCGGGGGCGCCGATCCGGTGACCCCCGGCCGTGGCTGGCCCGCCGTGGCGGAGCCCGCCGTTACCGTCGGGCGCATGCAGAAGATCACCACCTTCCTCTGGTTCGACGACCAGGCCGAAGAGGCCGCCGGCTTCTACACCTCGCTGTTCCCCGACTCCGGGATCACCAGGGTCACCCGCTACGGCGAGGCCGGCCCCGGCGCGGCCGGTTCGGTGATGACCGTCGACTTCCGGCTCGCCGGCCGGGAGTACACCGCCCTCAACGGCGGCCCCGAGTTCAGGTTCACCGAGGCCGTCTCGCTCCAGGTGGAGTGCGAGGACCAGCAGGAGATCGACGAACTCTGGGCCGGGCTCACCGCCGACGGCGGTCAGGAGGGCCCGTGCGGCTGGCTCAAGGACCGCTACGGGCTCTCCTGGCAGATCACTCCGCGCATCCTGCTCGACCTGATCGCCGACACCGACCGGGCCAAGGCCGACCGCGTGATGGCGACCATGCTGCGGATGGGGAAGATCGAGATCCAGCCGCTGCTCGACGCGGCCGGGGGCTGACACGGTGACCGCCTTCACGCACCGCAGCATCCTCTACCTGCGCGCCGACCCCGAACGCGTCTGGCACGCGCTCACCAACGCCGACGAGTCCGGCGTCTACTGGGGCCACCGCAACGTCTCGACCTGGCTGCCCGGCGCCCCCTGGGAGCACCAGCGGGCCGACGGCTCCGGCATCGCCGACGTGATCGGCGTCGTCGAGGTCGCCGTGCGCCCGTACCACCTGGTCACCAGCTGGGCGGGACCGCAGGAGCAGCGCCCGGGCGGCCCCTCCAGGGTCAGCTTCGTCATCCAGCGCTGGCAGGACCTCACCCGGCTCACCGTCACCCACGAGGACCTCGCGGACGAGACGGAGCGGGCGGACGCCGAACAGGGCTGGTCGGCGGTGCTGTCCAACCTCAAGACCTACCTGGAGACCGGCCACCCGCTGCCGCAGCAGCCCTGGCTGATGCCCTGATTCCCCGGCACCCCGGTGCCCCGATACCCCGCGCCCTGACGCCCCGGCGTCCCTGATGCCCCGTGCCCCTGGCGCCCCGGTACCCCTGGTGTCCCGGCGTCCGCCGGCCCCCGGCAGCGGGGCACCGGCAGCGGGGCACCGGCAGCGGGGCCGCTTCGCCGCCCAGCTGGACTTCGACCCGGCACCCGAGGTGGTCGCCGCGATGACGGCGATGGCCGAGCGGATCACCATCGTCTCGGCCGAGC
>NZ_JBEPAK010000019.1:0-44482 GCF_040298565.1 Kitasatospora sp. NPDC001539
CCCGGGGCAGCGGACGGGCCGCCGTCGTCTCCGCCCGACCGCGGACGGCCGTCACAGCGTGCCGGGCCGCACCAGTCCGCTCTCGTAGGCGTACACCGCCGCCTGCACCCGGTCGCGCAGCTGGAGCTTGGTCAGCACGTGGCCGACGTGGGTCTTCACGGTGGTCTCGCTGACGAACAGCTCGGCCGCGATCTCCGCGTTCGACAGTCCGCGCGCCACCAGCTTCAGCACCTCCAGCTCCCGCTCGGTCAGCGCGTTCAGCGCCTGCGGCGGCGCCTCGTCCCCCGAGGGCAGCTTGGTGGCGTACATGTCCAGCAGTCGGCGGGTGATGCTCGGAGCCAGCATCGCCGCGCCGTCCGCGACCACCCGGATCGCCTGCACCAGCTCCTCCGCCGGGACGTCCTTCAGCAGGAAGCCGCTGGCGCCCGCCCGCAGCGCCTCCACCACGTACTCGTCCAGGTCGAAGGTGGTCAGCACCAGCACCTTGGCCGGGCCGTCCCGCCCGGGGCCGGCGATCCGGCGGGTCGCCTCGACGCCGTCCATCCGCGGCATCCGGATGTCCATCAGCACCACGTCGGGCTGCAGCGCCCGCACCTGGTCCAGCGCCTGCTGACCGTCGCCGGCCTCCCCGACCACCACCAGGTCGGACTCGGCCTCCAGGATCATCCGGAAACCGGTGCGCAGCAGCGGCTGGTCGTCGACCAGCAGCACTCGGATCGTCACTAGGACTCCTTGCTCATCGGATCCCCCGTGGGATCGCTCTCATCCGATGTACGGGCCAGCGGCAGCGGGTACGGCGGCGGGGTGCCGCCGAACTCCGGGCAGCTGGCCCGGTGGTCGCACCAGTCGCAGAGGCGGTTGCGGGTGGCCGGGAAGTCCCCGGTGGCCACCGCGTGGCTGATCCGCTCCCACAGCGCCTGCAGCTTGCGCTCCACCGCGAGCAGGTCGGCCTCGTCCGGGTCGTAGCTGACCACGTCCCCGCCGCCGCCCAGGTAGACCAGCTGGAGGCGCTTGGGGATCACACCCTTCCACCGCCACACCACCAGCGCGTAGAACTTCATCTGGAACATCGCCTTGCCCTCGAAGTCCCGCGAGGGCGCCCGGCCGGTCTTGTAGTCCACCAGCCGGACCTCACCGGTCGGGGCGACGTCCACGCGGTCGATGTAGCCGCGCAGCAGCAGCCCCGACTCCAGCGCCGTCTCCACGTAGAGCTCGCGCTCCACCGGGTACAGCCGGGTCGGGTCCTCCAGCCGGAACCACTGGCCGACCAGCTTCTCGGCGTCCGCCAGCCAGCGGGTGAGCGCCGCGCCGTCCGGATCGTCCGGGAACAGCCCGCCCAGCTCCGGGCGCTCGCCCAGCAGCCGCTCCCACTGCGGGCGCAGCAGGCCCAGCGCCCGCTCCGGCGTCCGCTCGGCCGCCGGGCTGTCGAACAGCCGCTCCAGCACCGCGTGCACCAGCGTGCCCCTGGTCGCCGCCGGGCTCGGCGGCTCGGGCAGCCGGTCGATCACCCGCAGCCGGTACAGCAGGGGACAGGTCAGGAAGTCCCCCGCGCGGGACGGGGACAGCCCGGTCGGGGGCGCCGCCGGGCGCGCCGGGGCGTCGACGGCGCTGCTGGTGTCGGTCTGCTGCATGCCCAAGACCCTATTGCCCTTCGCTGTCATCCCGCTGCCACCGTGCTGGCACACCCGTCGGTCCCGGCCCGGTCCGGGCGCCGTCCAGTGGGTATGAGGGGTGACAGAGGGGCGCGCGGCGCCGCAGGGCCGCGATCACGTAGCGTGGGCGCACCGGGGGCACGACGGTGGCACGACCGAAGGGATCACGGTGAGCGACACCAGGGGGCAGCAGACCTCCGACCAGCCGCCGAAGGACGGTGGGCGCCCGGGCGGGCGGCCGCCGGAGCGCGGCGGCGGCCTCCTGATGGGGCGCCCCTTCGGGGTGCCGGTCTACGTCACCCCATCCTGGTTCGTCATCGCCGCCCTGATCACCTGGGTGTTCGGCGGGCAGCTCGGCGACGTCCTGCCCGAGCTGGGCGGCACCCGCTACCTGGTCGCGTTCTTCTTCGCCGTCGCCTTCTACGCCTCCGTCCTGGTGCACGAGCTGGCCCACACCCTGGTCGCGCTGCGTTACAAGCTCGGGGTGCGGCGGATCCAGCTGCAGTTCTTCGGCGGCGTCTCCGAGATCGAGAACGAGGCCGAGACCCCGTGGCGCGAGTTCTGGCTGGCCTTCGTCGGCCCGCTGCTCTCCCTCGTCCTCGGCGGGATCTGCTACCTGGCGCTGCGCGCCGTGGAGCTGTCCACCGTGCCCGGGGTGCTGCTCACCGGCCTGATGGTCTCCAACCTGGTCGTCGCCGCCTTCAACCTGCTGCCGGGCCTGCCGCTGGACGGCGGCCGGATGCTGCGCGCCCTGGTCTGGGCGGTCAGCGGGCGGGCGATGACCGGCACGGTCGCCGCCGCCTGGGTCGGCCGGGCACTGGCGGTCGTGGTGCTGTTCGGCCTGCCGCTGGTCAGCGCCTCCCGCGGGGTCGAGCGCGGCACCACCGACACCCTGGTGGACGCGGTGCTCGCCGCCGTCCTCGCCGCGATCATCTGGAACGGCGCCACCGGCAGCCTGCGCAACGCCCGGCTCAAGGAGGTGCTGCCCGGGCTGCGGCTGCGCGACTTCGCCCGCCGGGCCGTCGAGGTCACCGCCGACACCCCGCTCGGCGAGGCGATGCGCCGGGCCCGCGAGGCCCAGGCCGGCGCGGTCGTCGTGGTGGACGGCCGGGGCGAGCCGATCGCCATCGTGCGCGAGTCCGCCGTCCGGGCCGTACCCGAGCACCGCCGCCCCTGGGTGGCCGTCGGCCCGCTCGCCCGGGACCTCGAACCCGGCCTGCGGCTGGACGCGGAGCTGAGCGGCGAGGCGCTGCTGCGGGCCATCCAGACCACCCCGGCGGGGGAGTACCTGGTGGTCGAGGCGGACGGCCGGATGTACGGCGTGGCCGCGCTCACCGACATCGAGCAGCGGTTGACCGCGGCGGTCGCCGGCCGGTGACCCGGGGCGGCCGCGGCGGCGCCGCTCCGGGCGTGGTCGGGCGGCGGGCCGCGGTCCCTTAGGATTGGCCGCATGTCCGAACCGACCGGTGCCGCCCGCCGACGCGGGCCCTTCCAGGTCGGGGACCAGGTCCAGCTGACCGACCCCAAGGGTCGCCACTACACGTTCACGCTCCAGGCCGGGAACCAGTTCCACACCCACAAGGGTGCGTTCCCCCACGACGAGCTGATCGGCGCCCCCGAGGGCACGGTCGTGCGCACCACGGGGAACGTCCCGTACCTCGCGCTGCGTCCCCTGCTCCCCGACTACGTCCTGTCCATGCCGCGCGGCGCCGCCGTGATCTACCCCAAGGACGCGGGGCAGATCCTCGCGATGGCCGACATCTTCGCGGGCGCCCGCGTCGTCGAGGCCGGCGTCGGCTCCGGCGCGCTCAGCACGTACCTGCTGCGTGCCGTCGGCGAGCAGGGCATGCTGGCCTCCTACGAGCGCCGCCAGGACTTCGCGGACATCGCCCGGGGCAACGTCGAGCGCTACTTCGGCGGCCCGCACCCGGCGTGGAAGCTCACCGTCGGCGACCTCCAGGACAACCTGGCCGAGACCGACGTCGACCGGATCATCCTGGACATGCTGGCCCCCTGGGAGTGCCTGGACGTCGCCTCCAAGGCGCTCGTCCCCGGCGGCCTCATCTGCTGCTACGTGGCCACCACCACGCAGATGTCGCGGACCGTCGAGGCGCTGCGCGAGCACGGCACCTTCACCGAGCCGCAGGCCTGGGAGACCATGGTCCGCACCTGGCACCTCGAGGGCCTGGCCGTCCGCCCGGACCACCGGATGATCGGCCACACCGGCTTCCTGCTCACCGCCCGCCGCCTGGCGGACGGCGTCGAGCCGCCGCTGCGCCGCCGCCGCCCGGCCAAGGGCGCGTACGGCGAGGACTACGACAGCGGGGCGCCCGAGCCCACCCTCCAGGAGCGCGCCGCGGCCCGCAAGGCCGCCCGCGCCGACGAGGGCCGGCAGCCCGACCTGGGCTGAGCCCACACCCTCGGAGAAGGGGTGGTGCGAGCGTGGAGCTCGCGCCACCCCTTCCTTCTTGCCGCCCGCGTGCCCCCGGCTCCCCGGCGGACGGCCCCCGGGCACGGTGTGGGACGATGCTCGCGCACGCAGACCAGCTCCTGGAGCTCTGGAGGGGACGCCTGGTGGAGACCGCGGTCGGAACGACGGCGACGGCTGGACAGCAGACATCCCGGGGCCGCACCCGGCCCGGGCACGCGCGAACCGCTCCCTGGCACTGGGCCGTCGCCCTGGCCGGCTGCGGCGCGGTGGTGGCCGCCGCCCTCGCCGCCTCCCCGGCGACCGGCAGCCCCGTGCCGGCCCGCGGCAAAGCCCCTGAGACGCTCGCCGCGACCGCCGCCCCCGATCCGGCCAAGGCCCAACTGCCGCTGGACTGCGGCCCGTTCCCGGTCAAGACGGTCCTCAGCGTGTCCGCCCGGCTCGCTGACGGACAGCCGGGCACGGTCGTCGTCGCGCACTGCGCCACCGACACCGGCACCCCGCCGGACTCCGTCTACCTGCTCGGCTTCGGCACCGACCAGCGGCCCGCGGTGGTCGCCACCCTGCTGACCGAGCGCGAGAACCTCACCCTGAGCCGGCTCGCGGTGCGCTCCGACGGTGCCATCACCGGGCGCGCGCAGGGGTATTCGAGCGAGGACGTGCCGCGCTTCCGCCCCGACGTCTCACTGGACCTCACCTGGACGCGCAAGGGCGGCGGCTGGGAACGCTCCCAGACCGCCGCCCCGGCCGGCCAGGCCTGAGGCCCGGCCGCTCAACTCACCGCGCTCACTCGGCGTCCGGACCGTACACCTCGACCCGGTCGGCGACCCGGCGCACGTGGATGCAGTCGCCGGGGCACTCCTTCGCCGAGTCGACGACGTCCTGAAGGAGCGTCAGCGGCACCGGGGCGGTCTGCCCGGGCTGCTGGCGCAACTCGTCGTCCGGGCCCTTCACGTACGCCAGTCCGTCGATGTCCAGCTCGAAGACCTCGGGCGCGTACTGCGCGCAGATGCCGTCGCCGGTGCACAGATCCTGGTCGATCCACACCTCCAGCTCCTCGGTCGCCGCCGCGGTCTGCTCGGTCACCGACATGGTCCCCTGCCGTTTCTGTCCCGGGTCGCCCGCTTTCCTGGGGCAATCCCGCCATTCGTACAACGATCGCACCCCGCACGGGGGTCGCGATCGGATATCACTTCGCCCGACGATACATCCGGTCCGCTTTGGGAGGTGTGCGGTGGGTATCCCCTTAGCAGAGGGGAAGCACGCTGGGGCGAAGATCGGACACGCCCGTTCCATCTTTCTTGATCTAGGGGTTTACGGACCCCTGGTCCCAGGTAGGGTCTGGAAGCGTCCAGCTCCCCGGAGGAGGTGAGGACCGTGGCAGCCCACGATGACGACTACAACCGCAGCACCGGCAGGCCCGCTCGTGGTTCCGACGAGGCCGCTCAGGTCTCGTACCTTGAGCAGGAGATCGCCGTGCTGCGCCGCAAGCTCGCCGACTCGCCGCGCAATTCGAGAGTCCTCGAAGAGCGCATCGTCGAGCTCCAGACCAACCTGGCCGGCGTGACCGCCCAGAACGAACGGCTCGCCTCCACCCTGCGCGAGGCCCGCGACCAGATCGTGGCCCTCAAGGAGGAAGTGGACCGGCTGGCACAGCCCCCGGCCGGCTTCGGCACCTTCCTCGAAGCGAACGAGGACGGCACCGCCGACATCTTCACCGGCGGGCGCAAGCTCCGTGTCAACGTCAGCCCGAACGTCGCCCTGGACGAGCTGCGGCGCGGCCAGGAAGTGATGCTCAACGAGGCCCTCAACATCGTGGACGCGATGGCCTTCGAGAACATCGGCGAGATCGTCACCCTCAAGGAGATCCTGGAGGACGGCGAGCGGGCCCTGGTCCTCGGCCACACCGACGAGGAGCGGGTGGTGCGCCTCGCCGAACCGCTGCGCGGGGCCACCGTCCGGGCGGGGGACGCCCTGCTGCTGGAGCCCCGCTCCGGCTACGTGTACGAGGTCGTGCCGAAGGCCGAGGTCGAGGAGCTGGTCCTCGAGGAGGTCCCGGACATCGACTACCGCCAGATCGGCGGCCTGAGCAACCAGATCGAGCTGATCCGCGACGCGGTCGAGCTGCCCTACCTGCACGCCGACCTCTTCAAGGAGTACGAGCTGCGCCCGCCGAAGGGCGTCCTGCTCTACGGCCCGCCCGGCTGCGGCAAGACGCTGATCGCCAAGGCCGTCGCCAACTCGCTGGCCAAGAAGGTCGCCGAGGTCACCGGCCGCCCCCAGGGGAAGAGCTACTTCCTCAACATCAAGGGCCCCGAGCTGCTCAACAAGTACGTGGGCGAGACCGAGCGGCAGATCCGCCTGGTCTTCCAGCGGGCCCGGGAGAAGGCGAGCGAGGGCACGCCCGTCATCGTCTTCTTCGACGAGATGGAGTCGCTGTTCCGCACCCGCGGTTCCGGCGTCAGCTCGGACGTGGAGAACACCATCGTCCCGCAGCTGCTCGCCGAGATCGACGGCGTGGAGGGCCTGGAGAACGTCATCGTCATCGGCGCCTCGAACCGCGAGGACATGATCGACCCGGCGATCCTGCGGCCCGGCCGCCTGGACGTCAAGATCAAGATCGAGCGCCCGGACGCCGAGGCGGCCAAGGACATCTTCTCCAAGTACCTCAAGGACTCGCTGCCGTTCCACCCGGACGACCTCAAGGAGCACGACGGCTCCGTCGAGGCCACGGTGGCCGCGATGATCCAGTCGGTGGTGGAGCGGATGTACTCCGAGACGGAGGAGAACCGCTTCCTGGAGGTCACCTACGCGAACGGTGACAAGGAGGTCCTGTACTTCAAGGACTTCAACTCCGGGGCGATGATCCAGAACATCGTCGACCGCGCGAAGAAGATGGCCATCAAGGACTACCTGGACCACGGCCAGCGCGGCCTGCGCGTCTCCCACCTGCTCGCCGCCTGCGTGGACGAGTTCAAGGAGAACGAGGACCTGCCCAACACCACCAACCCGGACGACTGGGCCCGCATCTCCGGCAAGAAGGGCGAGCGGATCGTCTTCATCCGCACCCTGGTCACCGGCAAGCAGGGCGCCGAGTCCGGCCGCTCCATCGACACTGTCGCCAACACGGGGCAGTACCTGTAAGCACGCGGTTACCCGGGCCGGCAGCGGTCCCCGGAGCTGTACGCACACCGTCCGGCTGTGGCGCCTCGCGGCCCCGCAGCCGGACGGCGCGTCTCGGGGCCGGCCGGTCGGCGCCGGGTTCTAGGCTCGATCCACCGCCGCGGGCAGATCGCCGGCGTCGGTGTTGTTCAGCGGTACGTCAGTGTGTTCCGCCCGCCGGGGGCGGCGCACCGGGCAAGGAGGGCCGCATGACCGTACGGCGCGTGATGGGCATCGAGACCGAGTACGGGATCTCCGTGCCCGGCCACCCCAACGCCAACGCCATGCTCACCTCGTCCCAGATCGTCAACGCCTACGCGGCGGCGATGCACCGGGCGCGGCGGGCCCGCTGGGACTTCGAGGAGGAGAACCCGCTGCGTGACGCGCGGGGCTTCGACCTCGCGCGCGAGGTGGCCGACGCGAGCCAGCTGACCGACGAGGACATCGGCCTGGCCAACGTGATCCTCACCAACGGGGCCCGGTTCTACGTGGACCACGCCCACCCCGAGTACAGCTCGCCCGAGGTGACCAACCCGCGCGACGCCGTGCTGTGGGACAAGGCGGGCGAGCGGATCATGGCGGCCGCCGCGCAACGCGCGCTGGAACTGCCCAACGGGCAGACCATCCACCTCTACAAGAACAACACCGACAACAAGGGCGCCTCCTACGGCACCCACGAGAACTACCTGATGAAGCGGGCGACGCCGTTCGCCGACATCGTCCGCCACCTCACCCCCTTCTTCGTCTCCCGCCAGGTGGTCACCGGCGCCGGCCGGGTCGGCATCGGCCAGGACGGCTCGGCGCACGGCTTCCAGATCAGCCAGCGGGCGGACTACTTCGAGGTCGAGGTCGGCCTGGAGACCACCCTCAAGCGGCCGATCATCAACACCCGCGACGAGCCGCACGCCGACGCCGAGAAGTACCGCCGGCTGCACGTGATCATCGGGGACGCCAACCTCTCCGAGATCTCCACCTACCTCAAGCTGGGCACCACCTCACTGGTCCTGTCGATGATCGAGGACGCCTTCATCGCCTCCGACCTGGCCGTCGACCAGCCGGTGCGCACCCTGCACCGGGTCTCCCACGACCCCTCCCTCAAGCACCTGATCACCCTGCGCAACGGCCGCAAGCTCACCGCCGTCCAGCTCCAGCTGGAGTACTTCGAGCTGGCCCGCAAGTACGTGGAGGACCGCTTCGGCACCGACGCCGACGAGCAGACCGTGGACGTGCTGGCGCGCTGGGAGGACGCGCTCGGGAAGCTGGAACGCGATCCGATGTCGCTCTCCCGGCAGCTCGACTGGATCGCCAAGCGGGAGATCCTGGAGGGCTACCGCAGCCGGGACGCCCTGGAGTGGGACAACCCTCGGCTGCACCTGGTCGACCTCCAGTACAGCGACGTCCGACCCGAGAAGGGCCTCTACAACCGCCTGGTGGCCCGCGGCCGGTTCGAGCGGCTGCTGACCGAGGAGGAGGTCGAACGGGCCGTCTCCAAGCCGCCGGAGGACACCAGGGCGTACTTCCGGGGGCGCTGCCTGGAGCAGTACGCGGACCACGTCGCGGCGGCCTCCTGGGACTCGGTGATCTTCGACCTGCCGGGCCGTGACTCGCTGCAGCGGGTACCGACGCTGGAGCCGCTGCGCGGCACCCGCAACCACGTCAAGGAACTGCTGGACCGCTGCCGGACGGCCGAGGACCTGCTTCGTGTACTGTCCGGCGGGTAACTTTTCGATCACCACGGGTGAACGTCCGCCGAATGGGAATCATCCGGGGTGGCAGCGGGTGTTGGACAGGAGGCGCCACCGGCAAACCGGGAGCGGCAGTCGCACCTTGTGTATAGGGTCGGTGCCAACGGGCAACGACCGACCGACCAAACCGTGCCAGACGAATCGAGCGGGGTGAGGGAAATGGCGAGCAAGGACACCGGCGGCGGCCAGCAGCGGGCAAACCGCTCCTCCGAGGAGGTCTCGGAGGAGGTCGCGGAAACTCAGGATTCCGACGACCTCAAGGAGCGCCAGGAAAAGCTGAGCGACGACGTCGACGCGGTACTGGACGAAATCGACGAGGTCCTCGAATCCAACGCCGAGGATTTCGTGCGGGGATTCGTCCAGAAGGGCGGGCAATAGCCCTTCCCCGGTAATCGGCAATTTCACGGTCGCGACCGTCCCGGGCGGTCGGGCGGCGTCGGCCGCCCGGCCGCCCGGCACCGGCCCCTCCACGCGTGGACAGTGATCGTCGGCGGGTAGGGTGCGGGCATTGCGCGCTTCAAGCTACCTGGAAGGAATCGTGTGGAAGCCAACACTCGTGGCACCGGGCGTCTACCGGCTGCCTTCCTGACCCCGGGGTCCTCGTCGTTCCTCGACTTCCTCGCCGAGCACAAGCCGGAGCTGGTCCCCAGCCACCGGGGGCTGCCCGAGGGAGCCGCGGTCGAGGCCCCGCACGGGACCACGATCGTGGCCGCGGTCTTCGACGGCGGCGTGGTGATCGCGGGTGACCGCCGGGCGACCATGGGCAACGTCATCGCCCAGCGCGACATAGAGAAGGTCTTCCCGGCCGACGAGTACAGCGCGGTCGGCATCGCCGGCACCGCGGGCCTCGCGGTCGAGATGGTCCGGTTGTTCCAGCTGGAGCTGGAGCACTACGAGAAGATCGAGGGCACCACGCTCTCCCTGGAGGGCAAGGCCAACCGGCTGACCACCATGATCCGGGGCAACCTGGGCATGGCGATGCAGGGCCTGGCGGTCGTGCCGATCTTCGCCGGTTACGACCTGGAGCTCGGCCGTGGCCGGATCTTCAACTACGACGTCACCGGCGGCCGCTCCGAGGAACGCGGATTCGCCGCCACCGGCTCGGGCTCGGTGTTCGCCCGCGGCTCGATGAAGAAGCTCTACCGCGACGACCTCACCGCCGACCAGGCCGTCACCCTGGTCGTCCAGGCGCTCTACGACGCCGCGGACGACGACTCCGCGACCGGCGGCCCGGACCTCGCCCGGAAGATCTTCCCGATCGTCTCGCTGATCACCGAGGACGGCTTCCGCCGCCTCACCGAGGCGGAGGTCACCCAGGTCGCCGTCGCCATCACCGACGAGCGCCTGACCCGCCCGAACGGTCCGCAGGCCCCGCTGATCTAGCCATCACCTCACAGGAAAGGGACGACCGCCGGTGTCGACACCGTTCTACGTCTCGCCCCAGCAGGCCATGGCGGACCGCGCGGAGTACGCCCGCAAGGGCATCGCGCGCGGCCGCAGCGTGGTCGTGCTCACCTACGCCGACGGCATCGTCTTCGTCGCGGAGAACACCTCCCGAGCGCTCCACAAGGTCTCCGAGATCTACGACAAGATCGCCTTCGCGGCGGTCGGCCGCTACAACGAGTTCGAGAACCTGCGCATCGGCGGCGTCCGCTACGCCGACCTGCGCGGATACTCCTACGACCGGGCCGACGTCACCGCCCGGGGGCTGGCCAACGTGTACGCCCAGACCCTGGGCACCATCTTCTCCTCGGTCGGGGAGAAGCCGTACGAGGTCGAGCTGATCGTGGCCGAGGTGGGCCGCACCGCCGACCACGACCAGATCTACCGGCTCACCCCGGACGGCTCGGTCGTCGACGAGAAGAACTACGTGGTGGTCGGCGGCAACGCCGACTCGATCGGCAACTACCTGGGCCAGCGCCACCGCGCCGGCCTGAGCCTGACCGAGGCCGTCAAGGTGGCCGTGGACTCGCTCGCCCGCGACCCCAACGGCGGCAGCCCGCGCACCCTCACCCCGGAACAACTGGAGGTCGCGGTCCTCGACCGCCAGCGGTTCCAGCAGCGCAAGTTCAAGCGGATCCTCGGCAACCAGCTCAGCCGGCTGCTCGACGGCGACCAGTCCGCCGAGGCGGACGACGAGGAGAACCCGGCGGACACCACGCCGGAGTAGCAGTGCCTGCGGAGTCCCGTACGGCGGCCGGACCGCCGTCGTGCGGGACTCCGGTGCCCCTGCGGCGGCCCAGTCGTCGTGGAGGCGGTTTCGGACAGCTCCGACCAGAATGGAGTGCTCATGGACCGCCGGATTTTCGGGCTGGAGAACGAGTACGGCGTGACCTGCACGTTCCGCGGGCAGCGGCGGCTGTCGCCGGACGAGGTGGCGCGGTACCTGTTCCGCCGGGTCGTCTCCTGGGGCCGCAGCAGCAACGTCTTCCTGCGCAACGGCGCCCGCCTCTACCTCGACGTCGGCTCCCACCCCGAGTACGCCACCCCCGAGTGCGACGACGTGGTCGAGCTGGTGACGCACGACAAGGCCGGCGAGCGCATCCTCGAAGGGCTCCTGGTGGACGCCGAGCGGCGGCTGCACGAGGAGGGCATCGCGGGGGACGTCTACCTCTTCAAGAACAACACCGACTCGGCCGGCAACTCCTACGGCTGCCACGAGAACTACCTGGTGGCACGGCACGGCGAGTTCTCCCGGCTGGCCGACGTGCTCATCCCGTTCCTGGTGACCCGGCAGCTCATCTGCGGCGCCGGCAAGGTGCTGCAGACCCCGCGCGGGGCGGTGTACTGCGTCAGCCAGCGGGCCGAGCACATCTGGGAGGGCGTCAGCTCGGCGACCACCCGCTCCCGTCCGATCATCAACACCCGGGACGAGCCGCACGCGGACGCCGAACGCTACCGCCGGCTGCACGTGATCGTCGGCGACTCCAACATGTCCGAGACCACCACGCTGCTCAAGGTCGGCGCCACCGACCTGGTGCTGCGGCTGATCGAGGCGGGCGTGGTGATGCGCGACCTCACCCTGGAGAACCCGATCCGGGCGATCCGCGAGGTCAGCCACGACCTCACCGGCACCCACCAGGTGCGCCTGGCCAACGGCCGGGAGGCCAGCGCGCTGGACATCCAGGAGGAGTACTACTCCAAGGCCCTGGAGTTCGCCGACCGCAAGGGCATCAACACCGGCACCGTCGCCCGGGTGCTCGACCTGTGGGGCCGCACCCTGGAGGCCGTGCGCACCGAGCAGCTGGACGGCGTGGCCACCGAGATCGACTGGATCATGAAGTACAAGCTCATCGAGCGCTACCGCGAGAAGCACCAGATGAGCATGTCCAACCCACGGGTCGCCCAGATCGACCTCGCCTACCACGACATCCACCGCCGCCGCGGCCTGTTCTACCTGCTCCAGGGCAAGGGCCAGGCGCAGCGGGTGACGACCGACCTCAAGACCTTCGAGGCCAAGTCGATCCCGCCGCAGACCACCCGGGCCCGGCTGCGCGGGGACTTCATCCGGCGGGCGCAGGAGCAGCGCCGGGACTTCACGGTGGACTGGGTGCACCTGAAGCTGAACGACCAGGCGCAGCGCACGGTGCTGTGCAAGGACCCGTTCCGCTCGGTCGACGAGCGGGTGGAGAAGCTCATCGCGGGGATGTAGGGCCCGTGATCGGGGCGCCGTGATCACGCGCCGTCCGGCCCCGGTGGTGTCTACCGGGGCCGGACGCATGCTCGGCATACGCTGTCCGTCGAGTCAGGAGAGCCGACTTCGATCGACAGTTAGGACCACCGTGCGCCGCACCGCCGGTTTGCTTCTCGCCCTGCCGCTGCTGTTCGCGGTCGCCTGCAGCAGTTCGTCCAAGCCGGCCGGCCAGGCGACGCCGTCCGCCGCGACCGCCGCTCCGACGGTGCCCTCGCCCGTCAGCGAGGCCTCGCCGATGCCCACGGTGTCGGGTGGCGGTTTCGGCAGCAAACCCACCATCAACCTGCCCGAGGGGCAGCCGAGCGGCCAGTTCGTGGTGAACACGGTGGTCGACGGCGAGCGGTCGACGGTCAACAAGGGCGACTGGGTGACCGTCAACTACACGGCGAAGGACTGGAGCACCGGCAAGGACCTGGCCAGCTCGTACGACCAGAACGGCAAGCCGCAGCTCTACCAGGCCGGCAGCGGGCAGTTGGTGCCGGCGCTGGACCAGAGCGTGATCGGCAAGAAGGTGGGCAGCCGGCTGCTGGTGGTGGCCCCGCCGGCGGCGGCCTTCGCGGACAAGGGCTCCGGCCAACTGGGCGTGGGCCCGGGGGACACCGTGGTGTTCGTGCTGGACATCATGGAGAGCCTGCCGCCGGACTCCACCCTGACCGGCACCATGACCGAGCCCCCCGCGACGCTGCCGCAGGTCAAGGACAACGGCAAGGCGCCGGTGACGATCACCATCCCGGAGGGGCAGGCCGCGCCCGCCGAGCTCCAGCAGGCGGTGCTGATCAAGGGCGAGGGCAAGCAGGTCAAGAGCGGGCAGACCCTGATCGTCCAGTACACCGGCGTGCTGTGGAGCAACGGGCAGCAGTTCGACGCCTCCTGGTCGCACGGAGGCGCGCAGGCGGTGCAGATCGGCACCGGGAGCGTGATCGAGGGCTGGGACAAGGGTCTGGTCGGGCAGAACGTGGGCAGCAGGGTGCTGCTGGTGGTCCCGCCGGCGCTCGGCTACAAGGACCAGCCGCAGGGGGCGGTGCCGGCGAACTCCACGCTGGTGTTCGTGATCGACATCCTCGAGGCGGTCTAGTCGTTCGGCGGTCCAGCGGTCCAGCGGGCGCTCCGGGGTCCGTCCGACGGTACGCGCCGGGCGCCCGGCGGGAATTGTCGGGCACGCGCTAGGAAGTGACCCGGAGGATTCCGTACGCTTGGGCGGACGCTCGTACAACGAAGCGTCCGCCCTCATCCTGAGCTGTCATACTGCCCCTCGCACTGTGGCAGGCGCCGCCCGGCGCCGAGGTCCGGGCGGGCGGTGCGGCGGCAGGCCGGCGGTCACCACGCCGGGCGCAGACCTGGAAGACCTCGTGGCGAGATGGATGGGGAGTCATGACTGAGAAGACGCCGAGCCCGGGCGGGGCCGGCACCGCGGCGAACGACAGCTCTGCGGGTGACCCGGCCGCCTCTCGTCCCGGCGGGCCGGTCGCGGGGGATCGCGAATCGATCGTCGTCCCCCCGTCGATCCTGGCGCACCAGGCGGGCTGGGTGCAGCCCGGCGAGAAGCCGCGCGTCGCGGGCGGCAGCTCGTCGGACGACGCCCCGCAGATCTTCGCCAGCAGCGTGCGCAAGGCCGAGACCTCCGAGGCCGGGTACGACGAGAACCCGCCGGGAGTGGGCAAGCTCGGCGTGATCCTCGGCACGGTGCTCGCCGTCCTGCTGGTCGGCAGCGGCGTCACGCTGTACATGGTGAACAAGGACGACTCCAAGGACAGCACCTCGGCCGCCAAGCCGGACGCGGCCACGACCGCGCCGCCCACGCCGAGCGCCGAACCGGTGCCGCCGATCAAGGACAGCGCCAAGGTGCTGCCGACCGTCACCGGTGACTTCGGCAAGAAGGCCGACATCCAGGTGCCGGGCGACAAGTCCGACGGCTCCTTCGTGGTGAAGGTGCTGTCCGAGGGCAGCGGCGCCAAGGTCGAGAAGAACTCCTGGACCTCGGTGGACTACACCGCCAAGGACTGGAACACCGGCAAGGACATCCCGAGCTCGTACGACGACAAGGGCAAGCCGCAGATCTTCCAGGCCGGCACCGACTCGCTGATCCCGGCGCTGGACCAGGCCGTGGTGGGGAAGAAGGCCGGCAGCCGGCTGCTGGTGGTGGCCCCGCCGGCCGCCGCCTTCGGCGCGCAGGGCAAGCCGGACATGTCGATCGGCGCCAAGGACGACCTGATCTTCGTGATCGACATCCGCAACACCAACGCGCCCGACGCCGTGGTGAGCGGTACCGTCACCCCGCCGCCGGCGGACTTCCCGCAGGTCAAGGACAACGGCAAGAAGCCGGCCGACATCACGCCGGTGGCCGGGGCCAAGGACCCGACCGAGCTGAAGACCCACGTCCTGATCAAGGGCAGCGGGCCGGCGGTGGAGAAGGGCGAGAAGGTCGTCGTCCAGTACACCGGTGCGCTGTTCAAGGACGGCAAGGTCTTCGACTCCTCGCTCAGCAAGGGCCAGGCGTTCTCCTTCCCGGTCGGTGGCGGCCAGGTCATCCAGGGCTGGGACCAGGGCCTGGTGGGCCAGACCGTCGGCAGCCGGGTCGAGCTGGTGATCCCGGCCTCGCTGGGCTACGGGGACAAGGGCCAGGGCGACATCCCGCCCGGCGCGACCCTGGTGTTCGTGGTCGACATCCTCGACGCCGGTCAGGGCTGATCCACTTTCGGGTGACAATGGTCGACGTGTGACCTCGGGGTGCGGCCGCGTGGCCGGTGCCCCACGGGCGGCGGGCGCCCGTACCGTGGTCCGGAACGGACCGCGATGCGGGCGCCCGCCGCTTGGTCGTGTAGGGAAATTGCGAACGTGAGAAGAGGAACTGTGAGCGTCAACCTCAACGAGAAGCCCGAGATCGACTTCCCGGTCGGCGACGCCCCGACGGAGCTGCAGATCCGCGACCTCGTGGTGGGCGACGGCGCCGAGGCCAAGCCGGGCCAGGTCGTCACCGTGCGCTACGTCGGCGTGACCTTCGAGACGGGCGAGGAGTTCGACGCCAGCTGGAACCGGAGCCCCAACGAGTTCCGCTTCCCGCTGGGCGCCGGCCGCGTCATCAAGGGCTGGGACCAGGGTGTCGTCGGCATGAAGGTCGGCGGCCGCCGCGAGCTGACCATCCCCTCGCACCTGGCCTACGGTGCCCAGTCGCCGACCCCGGCCATCCCGCCGCACTCGACCCTGATCTTCGTGGTCGACCTGCTGGGCGTCTGAGCCTGCTCCACCCTCGGGCCGGACCCCTCCGGGGGCCCGGCCCGAGGCCGTCTCCGGGCCCGGTGGGCGCGCGGGGACGACCAGGCGTGGGACGCGGCTTTTGCAGTGCGTACCGCTACCGGTACGGTCGGTCCCGCCGGGCGGGGATCGCCCGGTTGGCGCACCCCGCGCGCGGCGCGGCACACCGGAAGGGTCAGCGATGGCGATCGCCAAGGCAGAGCGGCTGATGAATCTCGCCCTGTGCCTGATGAACACCAGACGGCCGCTCTCCAAGAAGGAGCTGCGGGAATCCATCGAGGCGTACCGCGAGGCCTGGCAGAACAGCAGCGAGGACGCCTTCAACCGGATGTTCGAGCGGGACAAGGACGACCTGCGCGAGCTCGGCCTGGTGATCGACGTCGACGAGAGCGCCCTGGACGGGGAGCTCGGCTACCTGGCCCGCGCCGACCGCAACCGGCTGCCGGAGATCGCGCTGGACGCCGAGGAGGCCGCCGCGCTGACCCTGGCCGCCCGGGTCTGGCAGCAGGCCAAGATGTCCGGCGCAGCCAGCGGCGCGCTGCAGAAGCTGCGCGCCGCGGGGGTGCCGTTCGGCGAGGCCGAGGGCCGCACCGCCCTGGAGCCGCGCATCCCGGCCCGGGAGGCCGCGTTCGAGCCGCTGCTCACCGCCGCCCGGGACCGCCGCCCGGTCACCTTCGAGTACCGCAAGGCCGGGGCCGCCGCCGTCGAGCAGCGCAGCGTCGAGCCGTGGGCACTGGAGTGCTGGCGCGGCCACTGGTACCTGGCCGGGTACGACCGGGACCGCGGCGACGCCCGGGTGTTCCGGCTCAGTCGGATCACCGGCAAGGTGAAGGCCAAGGTTGGGGCCTTCCTCGGGACGGTGCCCGAGCACGTGGACGTCCGGGCCACCGTGGCCAAGTTCGCCGGCGAGGGCGCCACCGCCACCGCGACCGTCCGGGTCCGCCGCGGCGCGGGCTTCCCGCTGCGCACCAAGGCGCTGAGCTGCACCCGGGTGGACGAGGGCTGGGACGAGCTGGAGATCCCGTACGGCAACGGGCTGGGCGCCGACCTCGCGGAGTTCGGGCCGGACGTGCTGGTGCTCGGGCCGGAGGAGCTGCGGGCGGATGTGGTCGACCGGCTGCGGGCGGTCGCTGGGCTGGACTCGGAGGACGTACGGGCATGAGCAATGCGATCGACCAGACGCGACGGATGCTGTCGCTGGTCACCTACCTGCGCGAGCGGCCGGGGGCCGAGGTCGCCGAGGTGGCCCGGGCCTTCGGGATCAGCGAGCGCGAGCTGATCGGGGACCTCAACGTGCTGCCGATGTGCGGCACCAGCTTCCGCGGCGGCGACCTGCTCGACATCGACACCGACGGCGAGCGGATCTGGTGGCACAACGTGGACGACGTGGCCCAGCCGCTGCGGCTGGCCGCCGACGAGGCCACCGCGCTGCTGGTGGCCGCCCGCGCGGTGGCCGGACTGCCGGGCCTGCGGGCCGGGGACCGGGAGGCGCTCACCCGGGCGGTCGCCAAGATCGAGAACGCCGCGGGGGAGAGCGCCGAGGGCAGCGCCCGGGTCGGGGTGACCTTCGAGGCGGAGAGCCACGTCTTCGCCGACATCGACCGCGCGCTCAGCGAGGGCCGCAGGCTCTGGCTGCGCTACTACTCGCACGGGCGCGGCGGGATGACCGAGCGCGAGGTCGACCCGATCCGGCTGCTCACCGAGGGCCACACCTACCTCGAGGCGTGGTGCCGCACCTCCGAGGACCACCGGATGTTCCGGCTGGACCGGGTCGCCGAGATCCGCGTCCTGGACGTCCCGGCCGACCCGCCCCGGCGCGAGCCGCGCGACCTGAGCGGCGGGCTGGTCAACCCGGCGGCGGACGACCCCGAGGTGGTGGTGGAGGTCTCCTCCGGCGGGCGCTGGGTGGCCGAGTACTACACCCACGACCGTGCCGAGGAACTGCCCGACGGCGGGCTGCGGATCACCCTGCGCAGTGCCGACCCCTCCCAGCTGCGCCCGCTGGCGCTGCGGCTGGGCCGGGACGGCCGGATCGTCTCGCCGCCCGAGCTGGCCGAGCAGGCGCGCTCGGCCGCGCGGGCGGCGCTGGCCGCCTACGGGGAGGGGCAGGTCTGAGCGGTGGAGCCCGGGACCAGATTCAAGGTGTACTGCTCGCAGTGCCGGGAGAAGGTGGAACTCCCGGCCGAGGAGTTCCGGCTCACCCTCGGACGGACGCCGGCCCAGGCGCACTACAGCTTCGGCTGCCCGCTCTGCGGGGCGGCGGTGCGCAAGCCGGCCGGCGAGAAGATCGTCGAGGCGCTCACCGGGGCGGGGGTCCGCACCATGCGGCTCGTCCCCGCGGAGGGGTGACCGGCAGCCGGCGGTAGGGTGGGCCGCATGTCCTGGATGCTCGTCGCCGCCGTCCTGCTCGCCACCGCGGGCCTACTGGTCCTCGGGATCCTCGCGATCCGGCTCTGGGCGGACGTGCGGGCGCTGGCCAAGGGGGTCGACGCGGCCTCGCGGGCGCTGGCCGAGGCGGCGGGGGACCTGGCCTCGGCGGTGCCCGGCCGGTAGCCCGGGCGGAGCCCGCCCGGGGCCGTCGGCGGTACGGGGGCTGCTGCGCGGAGGTGAGGGCGGGTTACGCTCTCAGGTGGCTCCTGAACTGCGAACCGGGGGCCGCTGTCCTGTTCGGGCGGCCGTCGTCGGGGCGTCATCCGCAGCGGTTACCATCCGCGGCGGGCGGCCCGTCGGCCCGCCGTGAGTGAAGGTGGTCGCGCGTGCGCATCTCGATGACCGGGATCGTGGTGATCGTGGTTCTCGCCATCGTGCTGTTCGGTGCCAAGAGGCTCCCCGAGCTGGCGCGTTCGCTGGGGCAGTCGATGCGGATCCTGAAGAGCGAGGCGAAGGCGATGCGCTCGGACGGAGAGTCGGGCGCGAAGGTGCCGGCGGCGGCGCCGCCGGTCGACGGTCCGGCGCGGTCGTCGGCCAGGACCATCCAGGCGGCCCCCGGGGCGTCGGCCACGGCCCGTCCGGTGGCCGGGCCCGACGGCGACCGGCCGCACTGAGCGCGGCGCACGGAATGCCTGTGACCCACGCGACGCACGCGACGCGCGCGGCCCGCGGGACGGACGCGGGGCGGGCGGCGCAGCTGAGCCGCGCACTGCACGCGACCAGGGAGGCCCGTCGACCGGCGGGCCTCGACGCACGAGTTGAGGACCGGGGTTGAGCAAGCTCTCCAAGGCGTCGCAGAAGGCGCCCAAGGATCCTGAGGGGCGGATGGCCCTAGCCGACCACCTGCGGGAACTGCGCAACCGCGTGGTCAAGTCGGTCCTGGCGATCGTGCTGTTCGCCGCCGTCGCGGCGGTCTACCACAAGCAGATCGAGCACTTCCTGCTCCAGCCGCTGCCCCAGTGCGACCGGGCGAACTCGGGGGACTACCACGGGCGCTGCGCCCAGGTGTCCAACATCGGCCTCACCGCCGGCTTCAACTGGATGCTGAAGGTCGCGCTGACCGCGGGCGTGGTGGCGGCCGTCCCGGTCTGGCTGTACCAGGTGTGGGCCTTCGTGGCTCCGGGCCTGCACAAGCACGAGAAGAAGTACGCGATCGTCTTCATGGCCTGCGGTGCCCCGCTGTTCCTGGCGGGTGTGGCCTGCGCCATCATGGTGATGCCGACCATGGTCGAGATGCTGATCTCGTTCACCCCGAGCGAGACGGTGCCGATCCTGCCGCCCGAGGACTACTTCGACATCGCCACCCGGATGGTGCTGGTCTTCGGCTTCGCCTTCGAGTTCCCGCTGCTGCTGGTGATGCTCAACATGGTCGGCATCGTGACCGGCAGGCGGCTGCTCAGCTGGTGGCGCGGGATGGTCATGGCGATCACGGTGTTCGCCGCGTTCGCCACCCCGGGCGCCGACCCGGTCAGCATGCTGCTGCTGTCGGCCCCGATCTGGGCGCTGTACTTCCTGGCGGTGGCCGTCGCGCTGCTCAACGACCGGCGCAAGCGGCGCAACAACCCGGACGCCGACCTGGACGACGAGGAGGCCTCGCACCTGGACCTCTCGGTGCAGGAGGTCGAGGGCGCCGAGTCGGTGACCGCCTCGGCGGCGCCGACGGCCGGTGCGGCGCCGGTCCCGGCCGCGCGGCACGAGCAGATGGACGACATCACCTGAGCCGACGGGCCTCGCTGAGCCCCGGTCCGCCGCTTCCGCGGTGGGCCGGGGCTTTCCGCGTACGGGGGCTTCGCCCGCCGGGCGGCTGCTGAGGGCTTCGCCCGCCGGGGGCTTCCGCGACCTTTACGTAGCGAGGGCTTTGCGTGCTCTTGGCAGAGTTGATGGCATGTGACATATTACTGGCGTGCTGAACACCCGGAGACCTCCCCTGGACGCCGTCGTGGTCGGCGCCGGAGTCGTCGGCGCCGCCTGCGCCTACTACGCCGCCCTCGCCGGGCTCGCCGTCGCCGTCGTCGACCGCGGGCCGGTGGCCGGCGGCACCACCGGGGCGGGCGAGGGCAACGTGCTCGTCTCCGACAAGGAGCCCGGCCCCGAGCTCGACCTCGCGCTGCTCAGCAGCCGGCTGTGGCGCCGGCTCGCCGAGGACCTCGGCCTGGCCGTCGAGTACGAGCCCAAGGGCGGCGTGGTGGTCGCCTCGACGGCGGCCGGGCAGCAGGCGCTGCGCGCCTTCGCCGCCGGGCAGACCGCGGCCGGGGTGGCCGCCGAGGAGGTGCCGGCCGAGCGGCTGCGCGAACTGGAGCCCCACCTCGCCCCCGGGCTCGCCGGGGGCTTCCACTACCCGCAGGACGCCCAGGTCCAGCCCGCCCTGGCCGCCGCCCACCTGCTGCGCGAGGCGCGCCGGATGGGCGCCGAGCTGATCACCGGGGAGAACGTGACGGCGCTGGACCGCGGCCCGGACGGCGCGGTGCGCGGCGTGCGGACCGACCGGCGCCGGCTGCTCGCCCCGGCGGTGGTCAACGCGGCCGGCACCTGGGGCGGCGAACTGGCCGCGCTGGCCGGAGTGCACCTGCCGGTGCTGCCCCGGCGCGGCTTCGTGCTGGTCACCGAGCCGCTGCCGCGGATCGTGCGGCACAAGGTGTACGCCGCCGACTACGTGGCCGACGTCGCCAGCGGCTCGGCCGAACTGCAGACCTCCGCCGTGGTCGAGGGCACGCCCGGCGGGCCGGTGCTGATCGGCGCCAGCCGGGAGCGCGTCGGCTTCGACCGCACCCTCTCCCAGGAGGTGCTGCGCCGCCTCGCCGGGCAGGCCGCCGCGCTGTTCCCGGTGCTCGCGGACGTCGCCGTGATGCGCGTCTACCGGGGCTTCCGCCCGTACCTGCCGGACCACCTGCCCGCCGTCGGGGCGGATCCCCGGGTGCCGGGGCTCTACCACGCCTGCGGGCACGAGGGGGCCGGGATCGGGCTGGCCCCGGCCACCGGGCTGCTGATCAGCGAGCAGCTGACCGGGAAACGGCCGGAGCTGGACCTCGCGCCGTTCCGTGCGGACCGGTTCCCGGGCGCACCAGATTCCTCGGAGGAGCCGTGATGCGCCGTCGCACCCCCGCCGCCCTGGTCGAGGCCCGGCCGGGGCCCGTCCATCACATCGAGTTCGACGGGCGGCCCGTCCCCGCCCTGCCCGGGCAGTCGATCGCCGCCGCGCTCTGGGCCGACGGCGTGCTGGCGTGGCGCACCACGCGGGTCGGCGGGCGGCCGCGCGGGGCGTTCTGCGGGATCGGCGCCTGCTTCGACTGCCTGGCCACCGTCGACGGCCGGCCCAACCAGCGCACCTGCCTGGTGCCCGCCGAGCCGGGCACCGTCGTCACCACCCAGGAGGGCCACGGCCGTGCCGACCTCGCAGTCTGACCCGCTGTACGACCTCGCGGTGGTCGGGGCCGGCCCGGCCGGGCTGGCCGCCGCCGTCACCGGCGCCGACCTCGGGCTGCGCTGCGTCCTGCTGGACGGCGGACCGGCCACCGGCGGGCAGTACTACCGGCACCCGGCGCCCGGCCTGGGCGCCGCCCGTCCGGACCGGCTGCACCACCGGTGGTCGGCCTACACGGCGCTCGCCGGGCGGCTCGAGGCCGCCGAGCGGGCCGAGTTCCGGGGCGGCCACCAGGTCTGGGCGCTGGAGCGCACCGGCGAGGGCTTCGCGGTGCACGTCAGCCGCGGGCCGGGGGCCGCCGACCGGGCCACCCTCCGGGCCCGGTCGGTGCTGCTCGCCACCGGGGCGTACGAGCGGCAGCTGCCCTTCCCGGGCTGGACCCTGCCCGGGGTGGTCACCGCCGGCGGAGCCCAGGCGATGCTCAAGGCCGGGCTGGTGCTGCCCGGGCGGCGGATCGTGGTGGCCGGCAGCGGCCCGCTGCTGCTCGCCGCGGCCTCCTCGCTGGTCAGCGCCGGGGCGCAGGTCCCGGCCGTGGTCGAGGCGGGCGACTACCTCGGGTACGCCCGCCGCCCGGGCGTGCTGGCGGCCGTCCCCGGCAAGCTGGTCGAGGGCGCCGGGCACGGCACGGCGCTGCTGCGCCACCGGGTCCGGCTGCGCCGGCGCAGCGCCGTCGTGGAGGTGCACGGGACGGAACGGGTCACCGGGGTCACGGTGGCCCGGCTGGACGCCGACTGGCGGCCGCGGCCCGGCACCGAGCGGCGGATCGACTGCGACGCCCTGGCCGTCGGGCACGGGCTGCTGCCGCAGATCGACCTGGCCACCGAGCTGGGCGCCGACACCCTGACCGGGCCGGACGGGGCGGTCGCCCTGCGGGTGGACGACGGGCTGCGCACCTCCGTGCCGGGCCTGTGGTCCGCGGGGGAGACCAACGGGGTCGGCGGCGCGGACCTCGCGCTGGTCGAGGGGGAGCTGGCCGCGTACGCGGTCGCCGGGGCGGCGCCGAAGCCCGGGCTGCTGCGCCGCCGGGCGCGGCTGCGGGCCTTCGCGGAGCTGATGGCGGGTGCCCACCGGCCGGGGGCCGGCTGGACGGGGTGGCTGCGGCCGGACACCGACGTGTGCCGGTGCGAGGAGGTGCCGGCGGCGCGGATCCGGGAGGCCGTGGAGGAACTGGGCGCGGGCGACTCCCGGACCGTCAAGCTGCTCACCCGGGCGGGGATGGGCTGGTGCCAGGGGCGGATGTGCGGCCCGGCGGTGGCCCGGCTGTCCGGTGGCGCGGGGTCGGGGCCCGACCGGCGGCCGCTGGCCTGCCCGGTGCCGCTGTCCCAGCTGGCGGCGGGGGCCGGTCCGGAGCCGGCTGACGGGCCGGTGCGGGCCCCGGGCGGATAGCCGGCCGGTCGGCCGCCCCGGCGGCAGGGGTGCCGGCCGGGGCCGGCCGACCGTGGGAACACGCGGGTGGAGGGCTCTTGTCCCGAACCCCTCCCGCTTATAAAATGTCACACCTCACCAAGGAGTCCAACGTGTCCATCACCCCCCGTGACACCACCCGCCCCTGGCGCGGCATCATGGTCGCCACCACGATCCCGCTGCGCCCGGACCGCTCCGTCGACTACGACGCCTACGCCGAGCACGTCCGCTGGCTGATCGACTCCGGCTGCGACGGCGTCGTCCCCAACGGCTCGCTGGGCGAGTACCAGACGCTCACCGCCGAGGAGCGCGTCCGCGTCGTCGAGGTCGCGGTCGAGGCGGCCGGCGACGGCTCCCGGGTGATGCCCGGGGTCGCCGCGTACGGCAGCGCCGAGTCCCGCCGCTGGGCCGAGCAGGCCGCCGAGGCCGGAGCGGGCTCCGTCCTGCTGCTGCCCCCGAACGCCTACCGGGCCGACGACGACTCGGTGAGCGCGCACTACGCGGAGGTCGCCAAGGCCGGGCTGCCGATCGTCGCCTACAACAACCCGATCGACACCAAGGTCGACCTGGTGCCCGCGCTGCTGGCCCGGCTGCACGCCGAGGGGTCGATCGTGGCGGTCAAGGAGTTCAGCGGGGACGTCCGCCGGGCGTACGAGCTGGCCGAGCTGGCCCCCGGGCTGGACCTGCTGATCGGCGCCGACGACGTGCTGCTGGAGCTGGCGCTGGCCGGCGCGGTCGGCTGGATCGCCGGCTACCCCAACGCCCTGCCGGAGGCCTCGGTCGCGCTCTACGACGCGGCCGTCCAGCACGACCTCGGCACGGCGCTCCCGCTCTACAAGTCGCTGCACCCGCTGCTGCGGTGGGACTCCAAGACCGAGTTCGTCCAGGCCATCAAGCTGTCCATGGACCTCGCCGGCCGCCCCGGCGGCCCCGTCCGGGCGCCGCGCCGGCCGCTGCCACCGGAGACCGAGGCCGCCGTGCGCGCGGCCACCGAGAAGGCGCTCGCCGAGGGACTCGCCTGACCTTCGAGCGCCCGGCCGTCCGGCCGGCTGCGGCGGCAGCCGGCCCCGAACCCTCACTCCACGGGAGTTGTCTGCCATGCGCAGCCGTCACGTGTTCCACGCCGTCGACTCGCACACCGAGGGCATGCCGACCCGGGTGATCACCGGCGGTTTCGGTGTCATCCCCGGGGCCACCATGGCCGAGCGCCGGGTGCACTTCCAGCAGCACCTGGACCACTTCCGGACGCTGCTGATGTACGAACCGCGCGGGCACGCCGCGATGAGCGGCGCCGTCCTCCAGCCGCCGACCAGGCCGGACGCCGACTTCGGGGTGCTCTACATCGAGGTCTCGGGACTGCTGCCGATGTGCGGGCACGGCACCATCGGGGTGGCCACCGTCCTGGTCGAGACCGGGATGGTGCCGGTGGTCGAGCCGGTCACCACCGTGCGGCTGGACACGCCCGCGGGGCTGGTCGTCGCCGAGGTGCGGGTCGAGAACGGCGCCGCCAAGGCGGTGACCATCCGCAACGTGGCCTCCTACGCGGTGGCGCTGGACCGCAAGATCGAGGTGCCCGGGTACGGCACGATCGGCTACGACCTCGCGTACGGCGGCAACTTCTACGCCATCCTGCCGCTCGCCGAGTTCGGACTGCCCTTCGAACGCGGGCGCAAGCAGGACATCCTCGAGGCCGGCCTCGCGCTGATGGCCGCCGTCAACGCCGGCCCCGACCGGCCGGTGCACCCGGAGGACCCGTCCATCCACGGCTGCCACCACGTCCAGCTGCTCGCCCCCGGCTCCACCGCCGAGCACTCCCGGCACGCGATGGCCATCCACCCCGGCTGGTTCGACCGCTCGCCCTGCGGCACCGGCACCTCGGCGCGGATGGCACAGCTGCACGCGCGCGGCGAACTGCCGCTGGGGCGGGACTTCCGCAACGACTCCTTCATCGGGACGACCTTCACCGGGCGGCTGGTCGAGGAGACCGAGGTGGCCGGGCGGCCCGCCGTGGTGCCCACCGTCACCGGGCGGGCCTGGATCACCGGCACCGCCCAGTACTTCCTCGACCCGGAGGACCCGTTCCCGGCGGGCTTCCTGCTCTGACCCACCTCGCACGTGAACTCGCACTGAAGGGCTGGTAGTCGTGACCGTCTCCTCGTACAACCCCGCCGATCCGGACGACCTGGTGGTGGCCGTCGAGGCCCCCGGTGCCGAGGCCGTGCGGGCCGCCGTCGGGCGCGCCCGGGCCGCGCAGCCCGGCTGGCTCGGCGCCGGGGCGGGCGCCCGGTCGGCCGCGCTGGGGCGGATCGCCGAGGCGGTCGAGGCGAACGCGGAGGAACTGGCCGCGCTGATCGTGCGCGAGGTGGGCAAGCCGCTCGCCGAGGCGCGCGGCGAGGTCGCCCGCACGGCCGCGATCTGGCGGTACTACGCGCAGGCGCCGTACGAGCCGTCGGGGGCGGTGCACGAGACCGCCGCCGGGCCCGGGCTGCTGCTCACCCGGCGCCGCCCGTACGGGGTGGCCGGGCTGATCGCGCCGTGGAACTTCCCGCTGGCGATCCCCAGTTGGAAGGCCGCGCCGGCCCTGGCGGTCGGCAACACCGCCGTCCTGAAGCCTGCGCCGGAAGCGACGGCCTGCGCGCTGCGGCTGGCGGAGCTGGCCGGGCTGCCCGCCGACGTGTTCACCGTGCTGCCCGGCGGCGCGGAGGAGGGCGCGGCCCTGGTCGACGCGGCGGACGTGGTGTCCTTCACCGGCTCGACCGGCGTCGGCCGGGCGGTGGTGCGCGCGGCCACCGGGCGCGGCGTGCCGGTGCAGGCCGAACTCGGCGGGCTGAACGCCGCGTTGGTGCTGCCGGACGCGGACATCGAGTCGGCCGCCGCCCACATCGCGGCCGCCGTCGCCGGCTACGCCGGGCAGAAGTGCACCGCCACCAGCCGGGTGATCGCGGTGGGCGCGGCGCACGAGCCGCTGCGCGAGGCGCTGGTCAAGGCGCTGGCGGCGGTGGACGACGCGGTCTGCGGGCCGGTGATCAGCGCCGCCGCGCGGGACCGGGTGACCGAGGCGGTCTCCTCCGCCGTGGCGGCGGGGGCGAGCGTGCTCACCGGTGGGCGGGTGCCCGAGCGGACCGGCTGGTACCTCGAGCCGACCCTGCTCGCCGACGTACCCGCCGAACACCCGCTGGCGCGCGAGGAGTTCTTCGGGCCGGTCGCGGTGCTGCACGCGGCGGCCGACCTGGACGAGGCGATCGCGCTCGCGAACGACACCCCGCACAGCCTCGCCACCTCGGTGCACACCCGCAGCCTCGACGTGGCGCTGGCCGCCGCCGACCGGCTGGACGCGGGCATGATCCGGGTCAACGCGCCGTCCAGCGGCGTCGACTTCCACCTGCCCTTCGGCGGGACGAAGGGCGCGAGCCACGGGGACCGCGAACAGGGCCGGGCCGCACTGGACTTCTACACGGTGAGCCGGACGGTCAGCGTGCTGCCCGGCGGCGGCGCCTGATGGACGTCCGCACCGTCGACTACCACGCGGCCGGCGAGCCGTTCCGGATCGTGCTGGACGGCGCGCCGCCCGTCCCCGGCGACAGCGTCGCCGAGCGCCGGGCCGTCGCGCTCGGCGCGGGCGGCGGCGCCACCGCGCCCCGGCCCAGTGCGCTGGACGCCGTCCGGCAGCTGCTCGTCCGGGAGCCGCGCGGGCACGCCGGGATGTACGGCGGGTTCCTGGTGCCGCCGGACGACGACGGGGCGCACCTGGGCGTGCTGTTCTGGCACAAGGACGGCTACTCGACGGCCTGCGGACACGGCACCATCGCGCTCGGCGCCTGGGCGGTGGACACCGGGCTGGTCCCGGCTCCCGACGACGGCGTGGCGCAGGTGCGGATCGACGTGCCCTCCGGGCGGGTCACCGCCCTGGTGCACCGGACCGGCGGCCGGACCACCGGGGTGACCTTTCGCAACGTGCCCAGCCGGGTCAGCGCCCTGAAGCTGCCGGTGGCCACCTCGCGCGGGGTGGTGGAGGTCGCGGTGGCACACGCCGGGGCCTGCTACGCCTCGGTGCCGGCGGCGGCCCTCGGGCTCTCGGTGGAGCCCGGCCTGCTGCCCGAACTCGTCGCCGCGGGGCGGGAGATCAGGGCCCTGCTGGCCGGGCTGGACGCGGTGGCGCACCCCACGGACCGGCGGTTGTCCGGCGTCTACGGGGTGGTGCTGTACGACGAACTGCCGTCGGAGGGCGGGGGACCGGCCCAGCGCAACGTCACCGTCTTCGCGGACGGGCAGGTCGACCGCTCGCCCTGCGGCTCCGGCACCTCCGCCCGGCTCGCCGTCCTCGCGGCCGAAGGGCGGATCGCGCCGGGGCAGGAGTTGCGGCACGAGTCGGTCGTCGGCACGGTCTTCACCGGGCGGGTGCTCGCCGGGGGCGACCCGCTGGGGGCGGGCGTCGTCACCGAGGTCGGCGGGACGGCCTACCGGACCGGTGAGCACCGGTTCGTGCTGGAGCCCGGGGACGAGCTGGGGACGGGGTTCCTGCTGTGACCGCCGGCGACGTGACCGGTGGGGAGTCCGCCCGGCCCGAGCTGCCCGGCGCGGTGACTGAGCCGCTCCAGTACACCGTGCGGGGCACCGGCGGGGTCGGGCCCGCCGGGGCGGTGGGGGCGATCGAGCGGGTGCTGCTCGAGGGGTACGACCCCGAGGCGGCACCCGCCCGGTCGGCCGTCCCGGTGCCGGCCGGGGAACTGCTGTTGATGCCGGCCGCCGCCGGGCCGTACGCCGGCGTGAAGATCGCCGGGGTGGCGCCGGGCAACCCGGCCCGCGGCCTCCCCCGGATCACCGGCAGCTACCTGCTGCTGGACGGGCCGACCCTGCAGCCGCTGGCGGTGCTCGACGGCGCCGCCCTCACGGCTCTGCGCACGCCCGCCGTGACGGCGGCGGCGCTGGCGCGGCTCGCGGTGCCGGAGGCCGGACACCTGGTCGTGTTCGGCTCCGGCCCGCAGGCGTACGGGCACCTGGACGCCCTGCTGGCCGTCCGGCCGCTGCGGCGGGTGACGGTGGTGGCGCGCGATCCCGGGCGGGCCGAGGCGCTGGCGGCGTACGGGCGCGGGCTCGGGCTGTCGGCCGCCGTCGGCGGGCCCGAGGAGGTCGGGCGGGCGGACCTCGTGGTCTGCTGCACCACCGCGCGCACGCCGCTGTTCGACGGCGCGCTGGTGCCCGAGCACGCCGTCGTGGCGGCGGTCGGCTCGCACGAGCCGGACGCCAGGGAGGTGGACGACGTGCTCGTCCGGCGGGCCGAACTGTACGTGGAGGCCCGCGCCGTCGCGGGGCGCGAGGCCGGGGACCTGGTGATGGCCGGGGTGGTCGGCCGCCAGCTGTGGAACCTGGCCGAGCTGGTGCGCGGCGACGCCCTGGTGCCGAGCGGGCGGCCGCGCTTCTTCAAGAGCGTCGGGATGGCCTGGGAGGACCTGGCCGTGGCGGCGGAGGTGTACCGGGCGGCGGGCCGCCGGTCACCCTAGCGGGCCGGCCGACCGCCGGGTCGGGGTGTCGGAGCCGGAGCCGGCGCGGTGGGAAGGGATCCCCCACCGCGCCGGCTCCTTCTGCTACGCGCTCGGGCGGTAGGTGGCGAGCAGTCGGGCCAGGTGGCGGCCGGCGGTGTGCAGCGGGTCCTCGCTGCGGGCGACCTGGGCGGAGAGTTCGGCGCCCTCCAGGGTGTTGATGACGGTGCCGGCCAGTTCGCGGGCGTCCTCGCCGCCGATGCCGGCGGCGCGCAGGCGTTCCTCCACGATGGCCCGCCAGTGGGCGAAGGCCTCGGCCACCGCCTGCTCGATCACCGGGGCGCGGCCGACCGTCTCCAGGGCGGTGGTGGTGATGGGGCAGCCGTCCTGCCAGTCGGAGGCGCGCAGTTCGCGGGCGAGCAGCGTGGTGCAGGTGGTGACGGCCTCGGCCAGGTCCTCGGAGGAGCCGAGCCCGGCGCGCAGGATCACGGCGAACTCCTGGTCGCCGTGCCGGATCGCCTCGGCCGCCAACTCCTGCTTCCCGCCCGGGAAGAAGTGGTAGACGGAGCCGAGGGTGGCCTCGGCCTCGCGGGAGATCTGTTTGATCCCGGTGCCCTCGTAGCCCTGGCGCTGCAGCAGCCGGGAGGTGGCCCGGACGATGCGCTCGCGGGTGCCGACGCTGCTGGACTTCTCGGCGGTGCTCTGGGCGGTCTTCACGGGGCCAGCCTAGCCGATGCGCTGAATAGAGCGTTCGTTCCAGAGCTGTGCTAGCGTCGTCGCCCGGCGCTGGATAGAGCGTTCGTTCTAGAGGAGGGGTATCCGTATGTCCGTCGAGCTTCCCGCGGTGCAGCAGGGCAAGGCGTCCGTGACGGTGATCGGGCTCGGCCCGATGGGGCAGGCCATGGCCGGGGCGTTCCTGGACGCCGGCCACGCCGTCACGGTGTGGAACCGGACGGCCGCGCGGGCGGACGAACTCGTCGCCCGGGGAGCCGAGTCGGCGCCCAGCGCGGAGGCCGCGGTGGCGGCCAACGAGCTGGTGGTGCTCAGCCTCACCGACTACGACGCGGTGTTCGCCGTGCTGGAGTCGGTGGAGCGGCTGGTGGCCGGGAAGGTGATCGTCAACCTCAGCTCGGACACCCCCGAGCGGGCCCGCGAGGCGGCGCGCTGGCTCGCCGAGCGCGGGGCCGGGCACCTGACCGGCGGGGTGCAGACGCCGCCGTCCGGCATCGGCAGCCCGGAGTCGTCCACCTTCTACAGCGGGCCGGTCGAGCTGTTCCAGCGGCACCGGGCCGCGCTTGAGGTGCTGACCGGAGCCGACTACCGGGGCGACGACCCGGGGCTGGCGCAGCTCTACTACCAGATCCAGATGGACCTGTTCTGGACCTCCATGGTCGGCTACCTGCACGCCACCGCGATCGCCGAGGCCAACGGCATCTCGGCCGAGGCGTTCCTGCCCTACCTGTCCTCGACGGCCGCCTCGATGCCGGGTTTCCAGGCGTTCTACGCGCCGCGGATCGCGGCCGGGAACCACGCCGGCGACGTCGACCGGCTGACGATGGCCCTCGCCAGCATCGAGCACGTCCGGCACACCGCCGAGGCCTCCGGGGTGGACGGCGCGCTCCCCGCCGTCCTCGCGGAGGCGTTCCGGCGCGGCGTCGAGGCCGGTGACGGCGCGGCGAGCCTGACCGCACTGGTGGGGCGGTTCCGCCGGGCGTAGGGCGGGACAGCTCGTGGATCGGACGCCGCCGGCCGTTGTCACGGCCGGCGGCCGCTGCCACCATGACTCGGAGGGGCCCGGCGGGACGTTCGGTTGCCGGACTGTTGCACACTCAACGTAACGTGACATTGTACGCTGGTGTTCTGCACCCACCCGGAGGAACACCATGGCCGACCTGAAATCCCGCACCCTGATCTCCGTGCAGGAGCGGCTCCGCGACCAGGTCGCCCACGCGCTCCGGGCCGCCCTGATCTCCGGTGAACTGCGCCCCGGCGTCGTCTACTCCGCTCCCGCCCTCGCCGCCGACTTCGGCGTCTCCGCCACCCCGGTCCGCGAGGCCATGCTCGATCTCGCCCGGGAGGGGCTGGTCGAGGCCGTCCGCAACAAGGGCTTCCGGGTCACCGAACTCACCGAGCGCGACCTCGACGACTACACCGAGATCCGCGCCCTGATCGAGGTCCCCACCGTCGGCCGGGTCACCCGCACCGCGGGCAAGGACCAGCTGGAGCGACTGCGCCCGCAGGCCGAGGCGATCGTCGCGGCCGCCCGCAAGCACGACCTGATCGGCTACCTGGAGGCGGACCGGCAGTTCCACCTCGACCTGCTGGGGCTGGCGGGCAACGCCCGGCTGGTCGACGTCGTCGGCGACCTGCGCAAGCGCTCGCGGCTCTACGGGCTGACCAGGCTGGACGAGAAGGGCGAGCTGGTCTCCTCGGCCCAGGAGCACCTGGAGCTGCTGGACCTGATGATCTCCGGTGACGCGGAGGCCGCCGAGGCCTGCATGACCCGGCACCTCAGCCATGTGCGCTCGCTGTGGGCGGGCCAGGACGAGGCGACGGAGCCCGAGCGGCCGGCGCTGCAGCTGCGGGCCCGGTAGCCGCGGAACCACTGGTTCGGGTGAGGACGGACCTTCACCCTGCCGGAGTCGATCGGGGCGTCGGTGACGCTGTCGGTGGACGTGCTCGCCGTCAAGAAGTAGCGCGGGCCGCCGTCGGCGCCACCAGTCGCCCGTCGCGGACCTCGGCGACCTGGTCGACGGCCGTCAGGTGGGTGCGGTCGTGGGTGACCAGCACGGTGGCCGTCGCGCGGCGGTGGGTGAGCTCGGTGATCAGGTCGAGCACGGCCGCGCCCCGTTCGTGGTCGAGGGCGCTGGTGGGTTCGTCCACCAGCAGCACCGTGGGGTCGTTCATCAGGGCGCGGGCGATGTTGATCCGTTGGCGCTGTCCGCCGGACAGCTGGTGCGGACGGCGCTGTGCGTGATCGCGGAGCCCCACGGCGTCCAGCAGCTCCAGGGCGCGGGGGAGGGCGGAACGCGGGGAACGGCCGTCGAGGTGGGCCATCACCTGGAGCTGTTCCACGGCGGTGAGCGAGGCCAGCAGGTTGGCCTGCTGGAAGACGATGCCGATCCTGGTGCGGCGCAGTGCGGTGAGTTCGGCGCGGCCGAGGCCCGTGGTGTCCGTGCCGTCCACGACGACCCGGCCGGAGTCCGGGGTGATCAGGGTGGCCGCCACGGCCAGCAGGCTGGACTTGCCGGAGCCGGAGGGGCCGACCACGGCGGTGACCGAGCCCTCGGGGACGGTCAGCGAGACGTCGTCCAGGGCGGTCAGCCGACCGTCGCCGTCCGGGTAGGTGAGGGTGATGCGGTCGAGTTCCAGGCTCATCGGGCGCTCCCCAGGGCGGTCAGCGGGTCGACGGAGGTGATCCGGCGGATGGACAGGGCCGCGCCGACCGCGCCGAGGGCGATCATCACGGCGGCGGGCAGCAGCAGGGTCGGCGCGTCCAGGACGAAGGGGACGGCGGAGCCGATCAGTGAACCGGCGCCGAGGGCGAGCGCGGTGCCGGTCGCCGTGCCGAGCACCAGCAGCAGCAACGCCTGGCCGAGGGCGTCGCGCAGCAGGTAGCGGGTGGAGGCGCCGAGCGCCTTGAGGACGGCGACGTCGCCGCTGCGCTGGATCGTCCAGACGGTGAAGAAGGCGCCGATCACCAGCGCCGAGATGGCGAACAGGAAGCCCCGCATCAGCTGGAGGGAGCCGTTCTCCGAGGTGTACGAGCCGATCGCGGCCAGGGCGCCGTCCCGGCTGCGGGTCTCGGTGCCGTGCCGGCCGTCGGCGGCGGCGAGGTCGGCGCCCCCGGTGGTGCCGAGGGCGATGACGGTGGCGTGGCCGGCGCCGCCGGGGGCGTACTGCTGCCAGTCGGTGAGGCTGGTCCAGATCACCGGGGTGTGGCTGTACGCGGCGTCGCCGTCGACGGCGGCGACCTGCAGCCGGTGGCCGGCGAGGGTGAGCTCGGCGCCGGGGCCGAGGCCGCCCAGGTTCTCGGCGGCGGTCCGGGAGAGTACGGCGTGGCCGGGGGCGATCCGGTCGCCCTGCGGGGCCAGGCCGGAGCCGTCCGGGACGCCGAAGGCGGAGAGCGCGGCGGTGCGCTGCCCGGCGGTGGCCTTGGTGGTGGTGATGCCGAGCGGCTGGGCGGAGGTGACACCGGGCTCGTGGGCCCACCCCTGCCATTGCTCGGGGCCGACCTGGGAGTCGGTGAAGGAGACCTTCTGCCCGTCGGCGGGCTTCCCGAAGGCCAGGTGGTCGGCGGGCAGGCCGGTGATCGCGGAGGTGTTCTGCCGGCCGAGCCCGGCGGTGAGTCCGGACAGCAGGCCGACCAGCACGGTGATCAGCACGATGACGGTTCCCATCAGGGCGAACCGCCCCTTGGCGAACCTCAGGTCCCTCCAGGCGACGAACACGGCGGGCCTTTCCTCGAACGGCGGGTTTCTTCCCTCGTCACGATCGGCCGTGAGGGCCCCTCGCGGCATCGCGCCGGGGTTTGCTTCCTGAGCATCGAAAGGCAGAAACGGAGTTCAACCTTTTGATTGATGCCGGGCTCCGGGTGTCGAACTTAGGCTGGGAGGATGGCGACCGAACGATCCAGACCCACTCCCGTCGCCCGCGTCCTGCGGACCTGCCTGCACCTGCTCGTGGCGGGCCTGCTGGTGCTCGTCGTGGCCCGCTCCGCGTTCGCCGACCGGGGCGGCGATCCGGCCGCCGTCGCCGCCGCGGCCTCCGCGATGGCCGCCGGCTACGCCGTCGGGCCGCGGCTCGCCGCCGTCCGCACCTCCCGGCGGGCCGCCGCGCTCTGGCTGGTGCTGCTCGGGGCGACCTGGACAGGGCTGTTGGTCGCCACCCAGGACGGGGTGTGGCTGGCGTTCCCGCTGTACTTCCTGGAACTGCACCTGCTCGGGCGGCGCGGCGGGCCGGTGGCCGTCGGGCTGACCGCCGTCGCGGCGATCGCCGCCTGGTCCTGGCACCAGCAGAGCTTCAGCCTCGCCGCCTCGATCGGCCCCGTGCTCGGCGCGGCCGTCGCCACCGCCACCGTGCTGGGCTACCAGGCGCTGTACCGGGAGAGCGAGGAGCGGCGCCGGCTGATCGACGAGCTCACCGCCGCCCGCGCCGACCTCGCCGCCGCCCACCACACCGCGGGGGTGCTGGCCGAGCGCGAGCGGCTGGCCCGGGAGATCCACGACACGCTGGCACAGAGCCTCAGCTCCATCCAACTGCTGCTGCGGGCCGCCCAGCGGGCGCTGCCCGAGCGCACCGAGGCCGCCGCCGGGTACGTGGAGCAGGCGCGGCAGGCGGCGCAGGACAACCTGGACGAGGCCCGGCGCTTCGTCCGGGCGCTCACCCCGCCGGCGCTCGACGGCGACCAGCTGCCGGTCGCACTGGAGCGCCTGTGCGCGACCACCACGGCGCACAGCGGGCTGCCCGTCCACCTGCACCTCTCGGGGAGCCCGGTCCGGCTGCCGGCCGCGCAGGAGGTGGCGCTGCTGCGGATCGCGCAGTCGGCGCTCGGCAACACCGTGCGGCACGCGAAGGCCTCGCGGGCCGAGGTGACACTCAGCTACATGGAGGGCGAGGTGGCGTTGGACGTGTACGACGACGGGGCCGGCTTCGATCCGGCGGCGGTCGCCGGCCGCAGCGGCGGGGACGCCGGGGGCGGATTCGGCCTGCCCACGATGCGGGCGCGGGCCCGGGCGCTCGGCGGCAGCTTCACGGTGGAGTCGGCGCCGGGGGAGGGCACGGCGCTCGCGGTGCAGCTGCCGGTGACCGCGGAGGCCGGCGCGTGATCCGGCTGCTGATCGCCGACGACCATCCGGTGGTGCGGGCCGGGCTGCGGGCGGTGCTGGAGAGCGAACCCGACTTCGCCATCGTGGCGGAGGCCGCCACCGCGGAGCGGGCCGTCGAGCTGGCGGCCGAGCCGGGCGTGGACGTGGTGCTGATGGACCTGCAGTTCGGACCGGGCTCGGCGATGAACGGCGCCCGGGCCACCGCCGAGATCACCGCCCGGCCGGGCGCGCCGCGCGTGCTGGTGGTCACCACCTACGACAGCGACGCGGACACCCTGCCCGCGCTGGAGGCCGGAGCGACCGGATACCTGCTGAAGGACGCGCCCCCCGAGGAGCTCGCCCAGGCGGTCCGGGCCGCCGCGGCCGGACGCAGCGCGCTGGCGCCGAGCGTGGCGGACCGGCTGCTGGAGCGGATGCGCTCGCCCGCTGCGGCGCTCAGCGCACGGGAGACCGAGGTGCTCGGGCTGGTCGCGGACGGGCTGACCAACCAGCGGATCAGCCAGCGGCTGCACCTGAGCCAGGCCACCGTGAAGTCCCATCTGGTGCACATCTACACCAAGTTGGGGGTCGACTCGCGTACGGCGGCGGTGCGCGAGGCGCGCGGTCGGGGGCTGATCCGCTGAAGGCGGGTGAGGCCGATCCGCCGGGCGTAGCGTGGGAGCGGTCCGTGCCCGTGGCAAGAGGAGCGTGTGATGCCCTTCCGACTCGATGAGCTCGCCGTCCCGGTGATCGGCGCCCCGATGGCGGGCGGCCCCTCGACGCCCGCACTGGCGGCGGCGGTGAACCGGGCCGGAGGACTGGGGTTCCTGGCGGCGGGCTACCGGAGCGCCGACGCGATGGCCGACCAGATCGCCGAGCTGAGGAAGTCGACCGACCGGCCGTACGGGGTCAACCTCTTCGTACCGGGGCCGCCCGGGGACCGGGCGGCCGTCGCCGGCTACCGGGAGCGGCTGCGGCCGGAGGCCGAGCGGTGGGGCGTGGCCCTGCCCGAGGAGATCGGGCCGGACCGGGACGACTGGGAGGCCAAGCTCGCCGCGCTGCTCGCGGACCCGGTGCCGGTGGTCTCCTACACCTTCGGGCTGCCGACGGCGGCGGAGGCGGCCGCGCTGCGGGCGGCGGGGACGCTGCAGGTCGGCACCGTGACCACGCCCGAGGAGGCGCTGGCGGCGGAGGCCGCCGGGATGGACGCCCTGTGCGTGCAGGGCCCGGAGGCCGGCGGGCACCGCGGCACCCACCGCATCTCGGACACCCCCGGCGAGCTGCCACTGCTGCACCTGCTCCCCGCCGTCCGGGCGGTGACGGCACTGCCGCTGATCGCGGCGGGCGGGCTGGGCGACGGCCCGGCCATCGCGGCGGCGCTGCGGGCCGGGGCCGCGGCCGTGCAGCTGGGCACGGCCCTGCTGCGCGCCGACGAGTCCGGCACCTCGGCGGCCCACCGGGCCGCGCTCACCGAACGACCGGAGACGGTCGTCACCCGCGCCTTCACCGGCCGCCCGGCCCGCGGCCTGCGCAACGCCTTCATCGACCGCCACGGCCCGTACGCCCCGCCCGCCTACCCCGAGGTCCACCACCTCACCGCTCCCTTGCGCGCCGCCGCCGCCCGCCGGGGCGACACCGACGCCATGCACCTCTGGGCCGGCACCGCCCACCGCCTGGCCCGCCCGGGCGCGGCGGAGCGCATCATCGCGGAGCTGTGGGGGAGCGCGCGGGGGTAGTGCGCCCAGCGCGCGCTGGGCGCGGCGTGTTGTCGCTCGCACGGGTGGATTGGGCGGCAGACTGCGGGGTAGCGTATTAGGCCTGACTTAAATTCTGCCCATGTGGGAAATCACCCTTGTTGGTCCGGTGAACGACTGGTTCCTGGACATCTGTGTAAAGGATCCGGATACCGCTAACCAGATCGCCGACGCGATCATGTTGCTGGAAAGGAGGGGGCCGCTGCTCGGGCGCCCGATGGTGGACCGGATCCACGGCAGCGGACTGCACAACCTCAAGGAGCTTCGACCGGGCTCAGCCGGGCGCTCGGAGATTCGGATGCTCTTCGTCTTCGACGTCGAGCGAGAGGCCATCTTCCTGGTCGCGGGGGACAAGAACGGGGACTGGTCCCGGTGGTACGAGAACAACATCCCCCTGGCCGAGGCCCGGTACCAGCAGTACATCAGTGACAAGGACAAGGGAGCGCGCGCATGAAGGGTCGCAGTTGGACCGAGGTGTGGGCCGAGGCGCAGCGGACCAACCCGTGGTTGGCCTCGCCGGAAGCGGAGACGGACCGGGCCCGGATCCGGCAGGAGACGCTGGCTCGGATTCGCGGTCACGAGCTCGCCGAGCTGAGGAAGGCGGCCGGGCTGACCCAGAAGGAGGTGGCCCGGCTGATGGCAGTGAGCCAGGCGCGGGTGTCGCAGATCGAGCACGGGCAGGTGGACAGCCTGGACAACCTGCGGGCGTACGCCGCCGCGATCGGTGGGGAGGTCGAGGTGACCGTCCGGCAGGGGGAGTGGACGGTCAAGGTGGCCTGACCGTCCGCCGCCGCAGCTTCGTTCAGCTCAGCAGGTCCGCCATCCAGGACTCGACGGCTTCGGCCGTCCTCGGCAGGGCGCCGGAGAGCAGGTGGGCGCCCTCCGAGGTGATCACGAGGTCGTCCTCGATGCGGATGCCGATGCCGCGGAGTTCGAGGGGGAGGGTCTCGTCGTCGGGCTGGAGGTAGAGGCCGGGTTCGACGGTGAGGACCATGCCCTCCTCGAGGGTGGCGTCGAGGTAGCGGTCGGCGCGGGCCTGGGCGCAGTCGTGGTAGTCGAGGCCGAGCATGTGGCCGCTGCCGCAGAGGGTGTAGCGGCGGTGGAGGCCGCTGTCCTCGGCGAGGGCCTGCTCGGCGGGGATGCGCAGGACGCCCCAGTCGGCGAGGCCTTCGGCGATGACGCGCATCGCGGCGTGGTGGAAGTCGCGGAAGCGGGCGCCGGGGCGCAGGGCGGCGATGCCGGCCGTCTGGGCGGCGAGGACGAGGTCGTAGGCCTGGCGCTGGACGCGGCTGAAGGTGCCGCTGAGCGGCAGGGTGCGGGTGATGTCGGCGGCGTAGAGGGTGTCGGTCTCGACGCCGGCGTCCAGCAGGAGGAGTGAACCCGGGTCGAGGGCGCCGTCGTTGCGGATCCAGTGCAGCACGCAGGCGTGGGCGCCGGAGGCGGCGATGGTGGTGTAGCTGGTGCCGTTGCCCTCGGCACGGGCGCGCAGGTCGAAGACGCCCTCGATCCAGCGTTCGCCGCGGGGGTGGCGCAGTGCGGTGGGCAGGGCGCGGACGACGTCCTGGAACCCGGTGACGGTGTGGTCCACGGCGAGCTGCAGCTGTCCGATCTCCCACTCGTCCTTGACCAGCCGCAACTCGGCGAGGACGGCGGCGAGTTCGCCGTCGCGCCGGTCGGCGCGGGGCCGCCCGGTGGCCGCGTCGACCAGGGCGTCGGTGCCGGCCAGGACCCGGGTGGGCGGCTGCGGTCCGGTGAGCACCTTGCCGAGGTCGTCGAGGTGTTCGGTGCGCAGTCCGGTGAGGGCCGCGGCCTCGGCGAGGTCGGGGCGGCGGCCGACCCAGAACTCGCCGTAGCGGCGGTCGCGGTAGAACTCGCCGCCGCTGCGCGGTGAGCGCGGGCGCAGGTAGAGCACCGGCTCGTGGCCTTCGGGCCCGGTGGGTTCGAGGACGAGGACGTGGTCGGCCTGGTCCTCGCCGGTGAGCCCGGTGAGCCAGGCGTAGGCGCTGTGCGGACGGAAGCGGTGGTCCAGGTCGTTGCAGCGGACCTTGAGCCGTCCGGCCGGGACGATCAGCCGGTCGCCGGGGAAGGCGGCGGAGAGCCGGGCCCGTCGTCCGGGGAAGCGGTCGTGGCCGGGGACGCGCTGGTCGGCGGGGAGCGGGGTGGCGGCCCAGTGGGTGCCCATGAAGGCGTCCAGGGCGGGGGAGACCGGGAGGTCGTGGCTCCCGGTGTTGAGGCCGGTCCGGGCGTGGGTCACCGGTAACTCCTAGGCGCGGCTGGGGAGGTGGGGGTGCACGGACACAGCTGGGTAACGGAGGGCGTCACCTCTTGTGCAGTGCAATTTCACATTACTATGTTACGGGTCACACGGCGGCGCGGCCAGAGCACGGCCCCCCACAGCGGAGTTGCACATGACCAGGCGCACCCATGCCCTCCTCGCGGCGGCCCTCGCGGCGACCCTCACCCTCGGCCTCGGGGCCTGCAAGAACGACAAGAGCGACAGCGGCGACGGCGCCACGGCCGGCAGCACCAAGGCGCCCGGCGCCGCGTCCGGCACGATCGTCGGGGGCACCCCGGTCAAGGGCGGCACCCTGACGGTGCTGTCCAACCAGGACTTCGCCCACCTCGACCCGGCCCGCAACTGGACCATGCCGAACATGGACTTCGGCATCCGGCTGCTCTACCGCACCCTGGTCACCTTCAAGGCCGAGCCCGGCGCCGCCGGCAGCGAGATCGTCCCCGACCTCGCCACCGACCTCGGCCGGCCCACGGACGGCGGCAGGACCTGGACGTTCACCCTCAAGGAGGGCCTCAAGTACGAGGACGGCACGCCGATCAGGTCCGCCGACGTCAAGTACAACGTCGAGCGCTCCTTCGCGCCGGACCTCACCGGCGGCCCCGACTACGCCCAGCAGTACCTGGCCGGCGGCGAGAACTACCGGGGCCCGCTGAACGGCGAGCACCTGCCGAGCATCGAGACCCCCGACGACCGGACGATCGTCTTCCACCTCAAGCGCCCCGTCGCCGAGTTCTCGTACACCGCGACCCTGCCGACCTTCGCCCCGGTGCCGCAGTCCCAGGACAAGGGCACCCAGTACGACCTGCGGCCGTTCTCCTCCGGCCCGTACAAGATCGAGACCTACGACCGCGGCAAGCAGCTCGTCCTGGTCCGCAACGGCAACTGGGACCCGTCCACCGACCCGGTCCGCAAGGCCTACCCGGACCGGATCGTGGTCACCGAGGGCCTGAAGGGCGGTCAGGTCGACGACCGGATCATCGCGAGCGAGGGCGCGGACGCGTCCGCGATCGAGTGGATGAACCTGCGGCCCGAGTCCGTCGCCAAGGTGCTGCCCAAGCCGGACGTGAAGTCCCGGCTGATCGCCGAGCAGCAGGGCTGCACCGACATGCTCTACCCCAACACCTCCAAGGCGCCGTTCGACGACCCCAAGGTCCGCGAGGCCCTGATGTACGCGGTGGACCGGGACGCCCAGGTCACCGCGAACGGCGGGCCGGCCATGGCGGACGTCGCCACCTCCTACCTGCCGCCCGCGCTGTCCGGCGGGACGAAGCAGGACCCGCTGAGGATCCCGGCCACCGGCGACCCGGAGAAGGCCAAGCAACTGCTCAAGGAGGCCGGCAAGTCCGACCTCAAGGTGTCGCTGACCGTCTCCTCCGGGGACAAGACCCGGGCGGAGGCGTTGCAGCAGTCGCTCGCCAAGGTGGGCATCCAGGTCACCATCACCACGGCCGACCCGTCTGTCTACTACGACACCATCGGTGACACCAAGAACGCGCCCGACCTGGCCATCCTCGGCTGGTGTCCGGACTACCCCTCCGGCGCCACCTTCCTGCCGCTGGTCTTCGACGGCCGCACCATCAAGGAGAAGGGCAACCAGGGCAACGTCGAGCAGTTCCGCGACCAGGCCACCTCGGACCGGATCGACCAGATCAACGCGATGACCGACGTCACCGAGGCCGACAAGGCGTGGCTGCAGCTCAACGAGGACCTGATGAAGAAGGCGCCCACGGTGCCGATGCTGTGGCAGCGCCGCCCGCTGCTGGCGGGGACGAACGTGGCCGGGGCCTTCGGCCACCCGGTGTGGACCGGTCAGTGGGACTTCGCCACGATCGGCCTCAAGGACCCCGCCAAGGGCCAGGGTTGAGGGCCGGTCCGATGAGTACCACCACGGAGCCCGTCCCGGCCGGGGCGGGCGGAACAGGCGGGCCGGGCGGAACGGGCAAGGCGGACGGCGCAATGAGAGCGGGCCTGGAGAAACGTTCCGGCAACGGCCCCTGGCAGCTGGTCCGGGCGCAGCTGTGGGCCAGGGCCTCGGCCCGGTTCGGCCTGGTGACCGTCGCCGTGCTGGTCCTGCTCGCCGCACTCGCCGGGCCGCTGAGCGCGCTCGGCGGCTGGACCCCGGAGGAGTTCGACAAGCGCGCCGTCGACCCCTACCTGGGCGGACAGCCGATCGGCGCCTTCGGCGGGATCGGCACCCGGCACTGGCTGGGCGTCGAACCCGCCACCGGGCGCGACCTCTTCGCCCGGGTGCTGCACGGCGGGCAGGTCTCGCTGCTGATCGCCTTCACCGCCACCGCGCTGGTCGTGGTGACCGGCACCCTGGTCGGCATCGCGGCCGGCTACTTCGGCGGGCGGACGGACGCCGTGCTGTCCCGGCTGATGGACCTCACCATGTCCTTCCCCTCGCTGATCTTCATGATCTCGATGATGTCGGTGGCCAAGGACGTCAACCGGGTCCTGCTGATCACCCTGGTGATCGGGCTGTTCACCTGGCCCGGCATCGCCCGGGTCGTCCGCGGCCAGACCCTCTCGCTCAAGCACAGCGAGTACGTCGAGGCCGCCAAGGTCGGCGGCGCCCGCTCCTGGCGCATCCTCACCCGCGAGATCCTGCCCAACGTCTCCGGCCCGATCATCGCCTACACCACCCTGCTGGTCCCCGGCATGATCGCCACCGAGGCCGCGCTCAGCTACCTCGGCGTGGGGGTGCGCCCGCCGACGCCCTCCTGGGGCCAGATGATCGCCGAGAGCATCAGCTTCTACGAGACCGACCCGGCGTACTTCCTCATCCCCACGGCCTTCCTGTTCCTGGCCGTGCTCGCCTTCACGCTGCTCGGCGACGCCCTGCGCGACATCCTCGACCCGCGGGGAGGCCGGTCGTGATCCTCTACCTCGGCCGCCGGGTGCTCGGCGCCCTCGGCATCCTGCTGGCGATCTGCGCGATCACCTTCACCATCTTCTACCTGCTGCCCTCCGACCCGGCGGTGGCCGCCTGCGGCAAGACCTGCAGCCCGGAGCGGATCGCCGAGGTCAAGACGGCGATGGGACTCGACAAACCGGTCTGGGAGCAGTTCGCCACCTACGTGACCGGCATCTTCGCCGGCCGCGACTACGGCAGCGGGCCCAGCGCCACCCACTGCGGCTTCCCCTGCCTCGGCTACTCCTACGAGTACTCGCTGCCGGTCTGGAACCTGCTCACCGACCGGCTGCCGGTCTCCGTCTCGCTGGCCGTCGGCTCGGCCCTGCTCTGGCTGGTCCTCGGCCTGGGCGCGGGCGTCACCTCGGCGCTGCGCAAGGGGCGGCCCGTCGACAGGGCGCTGATGGTGCTCTCGGTCGGGGCCGCGTCGCTGCCCGTCTACTTCACCTCGATCATGCTGATCTGGGGCGTCGTCAGGTCGGCCGGGCTGCTGCCCTACCCGTCGTACCACGCGTTCACCGAGAACCCCGTCGCCTGGGCCTCCAACCTGCTGCTGCCGTGGACCGCCCTGGCCCTGCTCTACGCGGCCATGTACGCCCGGCAGAGCCGCAACTCGATGATCGAGGCGATGGCCGAGCCGTACATCCGCACCGCCCGGGCCAAGGGCCTGCCGGCCAGGACCGTCGCGGTCAAGCACGGGCTGCGCTCCGGGATGACGCCGATCCTGACCATCTTCGGGATGGACCTCGGCGGGCTGCTGGCCGGCGCCGTCATCACCGAGTCGATCTTCGGACTGCCCGGGGTCGGGCGGCTCTTCTACGACGCGCTGGTCCGCTCCGACCAGCCCGTCATCCTCGGTGTCACCCTGCTCGCGGCCGCCTTCATCGTCGCCGCGAACCTGCTGGTCGACCTGCTCTACGCGTACGTCGACCCGAGAGTGAGGTACTGATGTCCCCTGGTCTGCTGGAGGTCGAGGACCTCGGGGTGTCCTTCGCCACCCCGCGCGGCACCGTGCGGGCCGTCGACGGCATCTCCTTCACCGTCGCGGCCGGGCGCACCCTCGGCCTGGTCGGCGAGTCCGGCAGCGGCAAGTCCGTCACCTCGCTCGCCGTCATGGGCCTGCACCGCGGCGCCGCCGTCACCGGCTCGATCCGGCTCGACGGGCGGGAGTTGAACGGCCTGGGGGAGCGGGAGTGGGGGACCGTCCGGGGCCGGCGGATCGCGATGATCTTCCAGGACCCGCTGTCCAGCCTGCACCCCTTCTACACCGTCGGCGAGCAGATCGCCGAGCACTACCGGCTGCACTTCAAGGCCGGCCGCAAGGCGGGGCGGGCCCGGGCCGTCGAGATGCTGGCGGAGGTCGGCATCCCGGAGCCGGCCCGCCGGGTCGACGAGTACCCGCACCAGTTCTCCGGCGGCATGCGGCAGCGCGTCATGATCGCCATGGCGCTCGCCTGCGAGCCCGAGCTGCTGATCGCCGACGAGCCGACCACGGCCCTCGACGTCACCGTCCAGGCCCAGATCCTCGACCTGATCGCCCGGATCCAGCAGGACCGCGGGCTCGGCGTGGTGATGATCACCCACGACCTCGGCGTGGTCGCCCGGGTCGCCCACGAGGTGCTCGTCATGTACGGCGGCCGGGCGGCCGAACAGGCGCCCGTGGAAACGCTGTTCGCGCGCCCCGCGCATCCCTACACCCGAGGGCTGCTGGACTCGCTGCCACGCCTGGACGACACCGACGACGCCCCGCTGCGGGCCATCCCCGGCAGCCCGCCGTCGCTGATCTCCCCCGCCCCCGGCTGCTCCTTCGCCCCGCGTTGCGCCCGCACCACCGCCGCGCCCGCCGAGGAGCACGCCCGCTGCCTGTCCGAGCGCCCGACGCTCGGCCCGCTCGCCCCCGGCCACCAGGCCGCCTGCCACCTGCCGCTGGTCCCGGAGGGAGTGCTGTGACCGCACAACCACTGCTGTCGGTACGGGACTTGGTCAAGACCTTTCCGGGGCGGCGGAGCCGCACCGGGCGGGCCGGAGCACCGGTCCGGGCCGTCGACGGGGTCAGCTTCGACCTCGCCGCGGGCGAGACCCTCGGCCTGGTCGGCGAGTCCGGCTGCGGCAAGTCCACCACCGGGCGGATGATCGTCCGGCTGCTCGACCCGACCTCGGGCACCGTCACCCTCGACGGCGTCCCGATCGGCGAGCTCTCCCAGGCCCGACTGCGGCCGCACCGGCGGCACGTGCAGATGGTCTTCCAGGACCCGTACTCCTCGCTCAACCCCCGCCAGACGGTGGCCCGGATCATCTCCGAACCGCTGCTGGTCCAGGGCACGGGCGCCGTCGAGGCCCGCAGGCGGGCCGCCGAGCTGATGGAACTGGTCGGGCTGATCCCCGAACACCTGGACCGCTACCCGCACGAGTTCTCCGGCGGACAGGCCCAGCGGATCGGCATCGCCCGCTCGCTGGCCACCTCGCCGAAACTGGTGATCGCCGACGAACCGGTGTCCGCGCTGGACGTCTCCATCCAGGCCCAGGTGGTCAACCTGATGGAGCGGTTGCAGCGCGAACTCGGCCTGGCGTACGTGTTCATCGCGCACGACCTCTCGGTGGTCAAGCGGGTCTGCGACCGGGTCGCGGTGATGTACCTGGGCCGGATCGTCGAGATCGGCGACAAGGCCGAGGTGTACGGCAACCCGGCGCACCCGTACACCAGGGCGCTGCTGTCCGCCGTACCGCTGCCCGACCCGGCGGCGGAGCGGGCCAGGGAACGGATCGTGCTGCTCGGCGACCCGCCGAGCCCGGCCGACCCGCCGGCCGGCTGCGGCTTCCACCCGCGCTGCCCGAAGGCGCAGGAGCTGTGCCGGACGGAACGGCCGCTGCTGAAGGCGGTCGGAACCGGCGGGCGCGAGGCGGCCTGCCACTTCCCGGAGGCCTGAGGGGCCACAGACCCCCGGTCGGACGCGGCGGGGAACCTCACGAGGGGCGCCGGCCACCCCGGTGCCCACCGCGCGCGCCCGCCCGCCGCCCCCGCCGAAAGGAACAGCGGCGGGGA